>JAGLRY010000001.1 GCA_023135995.1 Candidatus Aminicenantota bacterium
AGGACCCACCATTGTAAACTAATTTTTTTTGAGAATAAAGTTTATTGCTTCACTGGGATGTGCTAACCTGAATAATCCAGGTTAAATGGAGAAATAGAGAACGAGGAAAAGTCCTATTATTTTACGCACAAGATCTCTTCTTCTATTTCTTCTTGAAGTCGGAGCACTGGCTTCTTACGTTTGGAATCGCTGCGTTTACGACGGGGTTGCCGAGAAAGGGAATTCTCCTCTTTTTTTCATCATAACCTACCTGGGAATAGCTATTCTGGTGGGCTGCATCCTTTACTCAATTCTTGTCCTATACACTCGTTTTATGGCCCTTCACGCCCAGCTAGAGCAAAAAGCCTTGATACATCCCCAATTGATCACCCTTACGCCTATCCTTTTCCTCTCCCTGACCTTCTTCGAACATTTTGTCTATTTGAGAGACATTCAGGGAGTATTGCTTCTCGTTTCCGTTCTCGGCACGGCCTATATGCAGTATTCCTTTTGGGAGAACCTGATCAAAAGCTCTTCTGAAGGCTCTGTGGTGGCAAAAAAATGGAAGGCCTTCCAGCAGCGGATTCTTAAACCTAAAAAAGCTTCTCTCTACGTGTTGCTCCTCTCCCTCGGAATTTACACCCTTTATGCATCTGGAGTGATCTTTCCTGCCCATCCGATAACAGGGGACGAGCCCCATTACCTTTTGATCACACACAGCCTGCTCTCAGACGGCGACGTCAACCTCTTCAATAACTACAGGGATAAAGACTACCTTCAATTCTATCCGGGAGAACTGGAATCCCATGCCCGCCCCGGGAAAAAGGGCCATGGATACGAGTATTCCAAACACACCCCCGGTCTTCCGTTGCTGCTTGTTCCCTCTTACTTCATAGGGAAAAAACTGGGCGGAGTTGTCTCACACCTGGCTCACAATCCCACCCGCCAACAGCAGATCCTTATTTTCACACTCCGTGTCTCTATGGGCTTGCTCACAGCCCTGTTGTGCTGGATCTTCTTCCTCTTTGCGCGAGACCTCACAAAAAACCAGAACGTTGCACTCCTCTCGTGGTTCATCTTTACACTGACATCCCCGCTTGTCTTCTATTCACATCTGATCTATCCGGAAATCCCTGCTTCTCTCATAATGATCGTGGTCCTGTATCGTGTCCTATCGTCAAAACGCCTCTCGTCTTCAACTTTCCTCTGGATCAGTCTAGGAATAGCCCTTTTTCCCTGGCTAGGAGTCAAATACATCATCCTGTCAGTGGGTCTTCTTGGGATCGTATTCGTCAGCATCTGGAAATCCGGTCGGATGAAAGGAACAAACATCTTCCTGTTTTTTGCACCGCTTTTTCTCTCTTCAGGATTTTTCCTTTTTTACCTCTGGTCGCTTTACGGCAATATCTGGCCCTCCTCTCTTTACAGAGGTTTCCGCCCTTTAGAATCCGGATTTTTTTTGCCGATCTTCCACTTCAATGCCAGCGAGTTCTTTCGATGCGGCTTGAGCTATCTTTTTGATCAGAGGATAGGGATCTTCCCCTATTCTCTTATCTACCTGATTTTTATTCCCGGTGTTCTTCTTTTAGTCAAAAAAAAGAAGCAGAGCTTTCTTCCCCTTCTCGGAATATTGATCCTCTATGGGGGCTTCTGCTCATTGATTTATTACTGGGGAGGGTACTGCCCTCCAGGAAGAACTCTCCTTCCCGTTCTGTGGATCATGGCTCTCTTTATGGCAGGAGCTTTGGCCTGGGGGAAAAACCGATATTCCGTCTCAGTCCAGAGAGGTCTTCTCTTCCTGAGCCTTGGCATCGTTTTTATCTGTGCCAAAGAACCAAGGCTTCTCTATCATGACGCTCTCTCTGCCATCGGAAATCCCAGTGGGGCCTACAGCAACCTCTTGACTTCGCTCAGTAACAGTATAGTCAACCTTCGGATTACAGTGCCCTCCTTGATAAACAAAGATCATATCGTGTGGACTCCCTTGATATTCTGGTTGTTCGCTTTTTCTCTCATCTGTTTCCTTTTCCTAAAAAAAGAGACTCGGGCCACTCCCGATAAAGGGAACCTTAAAAGATCTGTTTTAGCTGTCTTCCTGTGTTCATCACTTTTTTTGGCCTACACATTCTTCGATATCCATCTCGATAAGGCACATGTTTTTGCAGACAAACCATACACGCTGTATTTCCAGGACACCAATAATTATGGACAGGAACTGGAGGGTTTTTGGACCCGGGGACGGTTGGCATCAGATGTATTGGTAAAGACTCAAACGCGTGTTTCGAACATTCGCGTGTCGCTATCTAGTCCCGTCCCAGGGAAGACGACAATCCGTGTCGGGAGGGAGAAAAAAACTGTCCACAGGAGTCAAAAAGAGGGCCTGGAACAAACGCTCTTTTTCACTTCCCCAGTAGGATTTCCCCGGAGAGGCGGGTATCTTTACTCTATTCGGATTAAAGAAGACGGTGGCTTCCATCCTTACCGACTCGACCCCGGAATCCAGGACAACCGGCTCCTGGGCATATTTGTCGAAATTGCCGTAGACATGGATATAAAGTAAAATCTCAAGCGCTGATGAAGTTAGAGAATAATCCATCTCTTAACCGGGTTTTTGGACCGCGCTGGCGATAAGGTAGCCATGACGCCTCAAAGAGGGGAATGTCCTGTAGAGGTAAAAAAAGGGACGGATGAGTGGGGCCATGAGAAAAGACGCCTTTGGCCAATTCACGTGAACGAAGAGGTCAAGCATCCTGAGGGATCCGGGCATGAATAGAATGCCGCTCCTTCCAAGAACCTCGAATCCCACATCCTCTAACATGCGCTCCAGCTGTCTCATGCTGAACGATTTCTCGTATCCGTAGCCATACAAGTTCAACCAGTAGAGGAAGGTCACCATCAAAGGCCGGAGAAAGGGGTCCCATTTGTTCGGCACTCCGATGACCGCCCGGCCTCCTTTTTTCAACACCCGATAGATCTCCACAAGAGCCTGTCTGTATTCCTTAAAATGTTCGATCGTGCCCATGCTGTAGATATAGTCAAAGGACTCATCGCTAAAAGCGATCTGACGCAAGTCTGAGACGATGATGCCACACTTGAGTGAGGATCGCCGAAAAAGGTCTTGGGTGTCCTTCACAACAGGGTAGGCAATATCGAGCCCGAAGACCTCAGCACCCTGGTCAGCAGCCCATTTCAGGATTCGAGTGTTTTTCGACTCATCCCAGAGGTCCGTTTTAAATACCCTTTTTCCCTTCAAATGGGGGAGGCACGACTCAAACAGAGTCCGCTCACACTCAAAATAGTACTTGGTGGAAGGGGCTCCGTGAAAAGCAGGCATGGATTCCCCTATCCCGTCCCAAAACGACCGGAAGCTCGAATTTTGAGATTTATTCTTCTGTGGAGAATGAGATGGTTCCGTCCCCAATGTCGTGAATGCCTCCCTTAAAAAGATTTTTTTTGCTGTGGTCCCGGAGGATCTCTTTGGCCATCGCAACTTTTCTGGTAAGAATTGGAGTCAATGCCTTGTCGAATGGATCACCGTTATATCAATCATGCCGGAGGGCGACAACAGGGTCCACACGGGCCGCCCGGACGGCCGGGTATATCCCGGAAACGAGGCTCACTACAACAGCAAATAACACGGCGCCCAAACACAACCACCAAGGGAAGTTGAAATAGTCGATGAAGGGAACACCCTGCTTCGCTAAAAAGTAGTTGATGATCCTGTTAATGAGTCCGCTAACCACCCAACCCAGTGCCAACCCAAATACCCCTCCGAAAAAACCGATCACGCTGGATTCAAAGAAAAAAATCTTTTTGATGTCTCCATCGCCCGCACCAACCGCCTTCATGATCCCGATCTCTGAATATCTCTCCAGGATGGACATCACCATGGTGTTCATGATCCCCAGAGAAGCAACGACGATGGCGATCATCCCCACAGCCGCAAGGATCATATCCATAAAGAGGAATCCTGTCCGGATCTCCTCGAATTGATCGATCAGGGCGAACGTCCGGTAGCCCATCTCCTGAACCTTGGTTTTGACGGCATTCACAAACGCCGGGGATTCAACTTTGATATTCACCACCGAATATCCGAGATTTTGCTCTGTCCGTCTGAAAAAATCCCACATGTTGGTGAAGGGTAGTTTTTTCATCCGCTCAGATGTCCCACGAGGGATGAACACATCACTGCGAAGCGGAGTGGGACTGCCGAATCCCATCCTGCCGGTTATGCCTACGATCGTGAATTCGTAATCCTCTTTTGCAATGGGGAGATTTTCTCCCTGTATCATTGAGGCCAGGTTCATAGGGTTGAAGTTCGAAAAATCCAAGATAAGGGTAGAGATACGCACCTTTTGCCCGATGGCGGTATCGAGGTCTTTAAGCCCAATCCTGCGGAGGAGAGAATCGCTGATGATCAAGGAATCCTCCTCATCGGACACATACGCCTTCCCAGCACGTAAGCTCATCAACGTGGACTGAGCAAACTCAGCGGGGAGGACCTGGATGAGGCTAAACACTTGCTCCTCATTGGCTCTCACCTCAGCCGGAAATCGGATATCCGGGAAAACAGACTCTACGCCCTTAATACTTCGGAGTGCGGCGATGACTTCATCATCCAGAGGTTTAGGCTCTGAGCCCTTCACCTCTTCTTGACTATCACGAGACCTGCCCCTCTGTCTTTGACCCCTAGGGGAACGACCTCCGAATCCCAGAGGATTAAAAGACTCGGAAAATACGGTGATATAGTTAAAAAGCTCCAAATTCTCGAATTGATCCGAGACGTTTTTCTGCATCCCCTTGCCGAAGGAGACCATGGCCACAAGGGCTCCTATACCGATGATGACGCCGAAAATCGTCAAAAAGGTCCTGAGTTTTCTCTTCCACAGGTTCGAAAAAGACAGGTCGACGTAATCAATGAGCTTCATTTCAGTTGTTCCTTGACCTTTACTTCTCCATCAAAAAGCCGAATGATCTCATCACAGTGCTCCTTCAACAGGGCTTCTTCATGGGAGACCATGATAACAGTCAGGCCTTGCTCTCTGTTGATCGTGGCCAAGAGCCCGACAATTTCGCTCGAGGTCTGACTGTCCAGGTTTCCTGTCGGCTCATCGGCCAAGATTATCTTGGGTGAATTGACAAGGGCCCGCGCGATGGCCACTCTCTGTTGCTCTCCGCCGGATAGTTCAGAAGGCCGATGCTCCTTGCGAGAAGACAGGCCAACTCTATCCAAGAAAACCGAGGCTTGTTCCCTTCTCTCTTTTTTACTCACTCCGGCAAACAGAAGAGGCAAACTCACATTCTCCACAGCAGAAAAAAAGGGGATGAGGTTGAAGGACTGGAAGATCATCCCCACATCATGTCTTCTGTAACGAGCCAGTTCGTTCTTGTCCTTTCGGGAGATCAGCTCTCCCTCAAATTCGATAGATCCCGATGTGGGCGAATCCAGACCCCCCAAAAGATTCATCAACGTGGACTTCCCGGAGCCCGAAGAGCCAGCCACTCCGATAAATGTCCCCTTTCCGACGGCAAGGTCCACATCTTTTAAGGCGGTGACTTCGATCTTTCCGGAGGAATAAACCTTTGTCAGTTTCTGGGCTTGAATGATCGGGGCTTTTGTCATCTCTAATAGCCTATCTCTCGGGCAATAAAATTTCAAGACCATACTATAAATTGACAATGAATCCTTGCTCTGATATAAGCTTTTCTTTAGGCGCCCAGAGAAATCCCCGAAGATAAGATAGAGGGCAAGGTTGTATCCCCGCTTAGGGTAAAAGAATGGCAGAGGATTACTCGGTTCAAACCATCAGAGATCTTGAGGATCTCTTCGATCAACAGAAGATCCTTCGTCCCATACGTCTGCGTCGATACGAGCAGGGCGCAGAGCTCACATACGACATTAAGGGAGTTGTTCCCGCCAAACTTGGGCGGGTGAAACTCGTTGTAGAGAAATTTATCGGCGGAGGATATGCAGGACAAGTCTATAAAGTGAAGGTTCTTGATATAGAGTCTTCGGAAGGAGGAGTCGAGGGGATCCAAGTGGGGGAGACCTATGCGATGAAAATCCTCATTCCCCCCTCAGGATTTGCCCGGTTATTCCGCAATATGATCTATGCATTAGCGTTTCAAGGCCCCTTCTCCCTACAGGGGAATCCGGCTGCGGCCAGGGCTGGAGCGATATGGCAGAAATTTCTCCGAAGAGGAACAAAAATACGGTTCGACTCTGAGCGAGCTGTTGTGGATATCCATGCCACATTTATCGACTCGGCACTGGGAAGTTGCGGAGAGATCAGCGAATGGATCGACGGCCGGATGTGGCGCTTCGAGGTGGATGACGACCTGGATGCCCGATCCCGCTGGAAAGTGGGAGATCCTGAAGACAATATCGGCTCACCCGAATACCGGGCCAAGAAAACCTTCATGATCCGATTCGTCGAACTCATGCATGAGATGGGGGCGCTGGAACTTGCCCGCCAGTACGAATGGGCCACCTGTAAAAGCCAACCCAACGCCCTCAAACGACTGGAGAGCGATCCCTCCCCCAACGAAGGACATGTGGCTGTAGATTTCCGGGCGGGCCTGGCACTACTCCCTTTTCTCCCCATGTGTCCAGCAGATTTTAAGCTGATCTTTAAGGGTATAGCCCGCGGTAGCTGGGTGCAGTTCGACCGGGGAAATCTGGAAAAACTCGAAAACTTCATAAAGAACAACCCAGAGTCTTTTGAAGACGTGAGCGAAGCCTTTGAAGAGCTCAAGGAAAACGAGAGAATCTACCGGGATTCTCTTCCGGATATCACCCACCACCACTTCCGCCTGCTCTTCAGTCCAAAACTCTGGTCTTCTATACTGAAGGGGAGCATAACGAGCTGGAGAGTTCGCAATCATATCGATTATGAGCATTCTGAAAACCTCACAAAAAACAGATTCCTTACTCTTATTTTTTATCTGCTTGGACTCATCCCGTTTCTGGGAAAATTCATAAGAAAGATCTGGGGGCGTGAGGATTACAAAAAACATTATGCCCGGCTATTCAGCAATCTTTCTTATTTCCTCCGGGTGGGGCGCGCCCGAATCGCGGAAACCCTCATCCGGTGGCACAGAGCAGGCCGTATCGATGCAGAGCGAGCTCAAAAATTGAGCCGCTCCCCCTTAAGATTCTACGCCCATCTGCCGCTCAGTATTCTGCCGGCAAAGGTCCATAGGTTTTTTTCCGACAGGAGATTTTTCCTCCGATCCTTGGACAACATCTTTGCCAGGCCTCTGCGGCTCTATTTTAAGGCAGAGGTCAGGGAAAAGTGGCTGCGAGAAACTGTGGTTCAAGGAAAAAACAAGGGTATGCTGACCGAAGAAGAAGCCGCACACATCACCTCTCAGCTCAAAGAACCCTTCATCCAGAAATACCTGAAAAGCCTGGCCGTCCATGTGTGTACGGCCCCGGTGACGCAGATCGTGTCTGTCATCGTAGCCATCATCTACGTCAGGATGCATCCGGAGCTCTCATGGCAGGAATCCATGGTTCATGCGGGTCTCATCCTGGGGCTGTTCCAGGTTATCCCTATCTCTCCGGGCTCTCTAGCTAGAGGTTTATATGTGACATTCCTCGTTCTCCGGGAACGGAATTTCACAGACTACAACATCGCATTCTACCTGAGCTTTTTCAAATACATCGGTTATCTGGCTTTCCCCATCCAGATGGCCTACCGTTATCCAGAACTCGCCCGATTCATGGCGGGTCATTGGGCGACAAGTGCGGCGCACATCGTGCCTGTCTTTGGGGAGAGAGGGGCGTTACTGGAGCATGCAGTATTTGACCTCTTTTACAACTATCCCTTAACCATCCAACGCCGCATCCAAAAACGGAGGGAGATCCGTGCCCGATTAAAACCAAGATATTGGCATGTGCCGTTGTGCGCCCTTGCGGGCACTGCACTGCTCGCGCTCACTGATTGGAGTACCCTCCAATGGAAAGGACACATCCCCACATTCGGAGATGTTTGGTGGCTCGCGATCTGGGTGCCTGTGCTCACGGCCATTCTGGTCTCGTCTTGGGCGGGTGGAGCACAACTTTCCCGGCGCATCCTGATGGGAGGTCTGAGTGGAGCATTGATCGGCCTTTTCTACGCCATCCTCAATTCTGTCTTCATCGTTATTTTTAGCCCTGAAGCCGAACGGCTCGCATTTTCACAATTCTTCAGTCAAGCAGCTCCTTCTGCCCTGTGGAAGATGTTTATATTCACTCTTTTAGCCGTAATAGCCGTGCTCATCTTCGAAGCGAGGCCTTTGAGAAAAACTTCATAAGCTCATTATTTGTCACGAGATCCTTCCTGTGGACAACGCCACGAAGTGTTGGATTATCGAGAGGTTCAGTCGAGATCGTGACGCCGCCCCTAACCTTCCCAAGGATATGCCACTGCGCACAGAGGGAAGGGGCGGAGAGAGCTGCAGATTCAGAGCATACAGGATTGCTCAGAATCTCCAATACCCGAAATGATTTGAAACAGATTACATCTTTTTGAGGTAATCTTGGGCCTGAGCGTTTCCTCCTTGAATAGTGGCGACAGAGTATTTTTCCTTGACTTCAACGACCACAATTTTCCCAACTGATTCTTCCTCTGAACCCAGGGCGAGGCCTGTGTCAGGATCGACCAATTCTTCTCCTTTACGAATGACCTCAAACTCATCGCCGATCTTAATCCCTGCATTGGCTCCGATATTCACCCACACTTTGTTCCCTTCGACCTTGATGATTCTTCCGGAGTGAGACGAAGTGGCCATTCCTGCCGATTTTTCGACAATCTTCGCCACCATTTTCTTTACAGCCGGATGCATCACTTCATTGGCAAGTCCGTAATCATACTTCTGCTGAAAGTTTGCGCTTTTATATCGAGCACCAACTAGGTTTTTCTCATTCTTCTCCTCTGCTGCAACAACAATCTCGCCAGTCGTTGTGTCGACCAATCTGGCCTGAAGAACAACCTTCCCGGTTGTCACCCCAACACTCAAGCCCTTAAATCCACCTCCTGTACGGCTGACGCTGAATTGGCTGACCGATCCAGTTAAGAGGAGGTCAACGCCGAGCATCTTGCCGATTTTAGCGGCTGTCTGGGGTGTTACTCGGCCCGACGCACCGAAGTCCTGTTCTATGAGGACCGCATCCACTTTTTGCCTTTCGATCAGGCTGAACTTACCACTATCCATAAGAGCGGTAACAAAGACATCTGCAGCTGCTTCTCCCAAGCTGTCACCCCACCAATGCCATGTACTATTGTTGTCGAACCTTACGACTGCCACTCTCAGTTTACCCTGGGCATTTGCGAGGGATACAAAAGCCATGAGTAACAAAAGAGACCAGACCAAAACGAAGAGCCCATACTTTTTTGTCATTAGGATATCCTCCTTTCAATCTATGTTCATTAGAAGTGTACCTTATTCCTCTCATCCAATGTCAAGTCTTATTTTATAAAATTGAGGACTCCCATATCCCATGTCGCCCCAATGTGTCATATCTCACCTTGAATTTCCTCAAGATGCTGTTAAAATAATTACGAATCCCCATGGAAAATTTTCTGAAAATCAAAATAAGGAGGTTTCTATGTCAATTTTTTTCAAAAAAATGATCCTTCCCTTCTTGCTCATCTTTTTTGTCTTTGCGGCCATTTCTTTTGCTCAAGAAGCCATACAAACTCAGGAAAGCGACACATGGGATGGAATCGAAGTTGATTTGATAAGCTGTACAGTCAAAAACAATATTGTTACAGTAAAATGCAAACTAAGAAATGTCGGATCAGAAAAACAGAGCGTGAAAATCGAGTACAGATCTTGTTACATCATGGATGAGGTGAACCAGAAAAAATACTTTGCCCTGAAAGATTCAGATGGGATTTATATCGCTGGTCCCATGGCCGACAAGGGAGATGGAGGAAGATTTTGGTTTGACATCTTTCCAGAAAAATACAGGAGCCTTTGGATAAAGTTTCCCAAACCGACGGATTCTCCTGAAACAATCACGATTTCCATTCCAGGAGTCTTTCCTTTTGAAGAAGTAGAATTGAAATAATCATGCTCATGAGAAATTTAAAGTATTCATTCATTCTCGCTCTGGCAATTTTCTGTGTTTTCTCTTTATTTGGGCTAACAAAATCGAGCTGGAGCCTCATAGGGCAGGAGGAAGAAGAGATTACTATCCCACCTGATGCTCATAAAAAGGCCATCCAAGCTTTAAAAGCACTCGGTCCAACCAGAGGAGCAAAAACAATTGATTACCGAGTGGTGAGTATTTTGGGCATTACTCGTGGCATCGAGGCAAAAAGCGAAAAAATCAAAGCCACCTTGGATGATCTGAGAGCCAAAGAAACAGAAACAGAGTATCAAATCGAACTTTCTGGAGATGTCCTTTTCGATTTTGATAAATGGGATATTAAACCCGAGGCAGAAGAGATGTTAAAAAAGGTTGGAGAAGTCATAACAATCGCCGAAAGCTCGAAGGTCATTATTTCCGGCCATACAGACTCCAAAGGATCAGATGAATATAACCAGGGACTTTCAGAAAAAAGGGCTGAATCCGTAAAGAACTGGCTTGTTAAAAACTCAGGAGTAGACTTTAAACTCATAGAAACCATCGGCCACGGAGAATCCAAACCTGTGGCTCCCAACACCGATCCCGAAGGCCTGGACAATCCTGAAGGAAGACAGAAGAACCGAAGAGTCGAGATCGTTATAAAAAAGAAGTAACACATATTTTCATAAGTGTGAGAAGCGATATGGCAGAAGATCGCAAAATAAGATATTAAGATCTCCCGATCTTTTGTATCAGTGAGAGAGGGATCATAACAGACCTGCACAAGGAAAAAAGTCTTCTCCAGAAAAGAGATATAATTGGATACAGTGTTCTCGTGAGTTTAAAGGGAAAGCATCGTTTCTACCCCTACACAACATCCTCGCCTGGCATGAGATCGTCAATGATTTGATGGCAGGAAAGGAATGGGAGCGGTATCGTCTGGGACATGAAGGAGTGATCTTTCTTCTGTCAGGTCACTGTTTGCTCTTAGCCGGGGGGATCGTGATGTCGATGACATTCACCTCTCCCAAACTTGAGAGAGGTTTGTCAAAGGCTTCCTTATTCCCAACAACCAGGATCTGGACTTTGTCCGGCCGGAGGTATTTTTTGGCCACCCGGAGGACATCCGCCTTCGTCACCTTTTCGACGCCTGTCTTTATCGTCTCCATGAAATCCATCGGATAGTCATTAAAGACGTAAGTCATCAATCGGTTGACGATCTTGGACTTGCTGTCAAAATTGAAGACATACGTGTTCAGGTACCGATCTTTGGCCCTGGCCAATTCATCATCACTCACCTCTTCTTTGGTCATCCGCCTCACTTCCTCGAGCATGAGTTCGATAGCATAGACAGTTGACTCAGATTTCGTCTGGGCCGCACAGCTGAAGACACCCGGATGGCGGTAACTCGCGCCATAGGTCCCCCAAACACTGTACGCCAACCCCTCATCTGTCCGTATTTTTTTGAACATGCGCTCCCAGGAAAGGATGTTGTTCATGACACTCAATGCCGGATAATCTGGATTGTTCATCAACCCTCCGATATGTCCGAGGCTGATGTTGGACTGGTTGACATCCGGTTTGTTAACGAGATTCACCCTGTATTTGTATTCATACTTCACCGTGGGTGGCGAGGGAATGTCGGAAGTCCCTTTGGGCCAGGTTCCGAGCGTATTCTTTAGCTTCTTCACCATCTCGTCCATCGCAAAATCACCCCAAACGGTCATGATGGTGTTATTCGGGAAGAATCCTCTTTTATAAAAACGAACGATATCATCTCTTGTCACGGCATCGATGGTGGCGTACTCCGGATGCCGGGCATAGGGGCTTGTTGTTCCATACATCAGTTTCCAGAATTCCCTGCGGGTTATTCCTCCGACCTCGTCGTTCCGGCGTGAGATCCCCGATCTCTGCTGGATCTTGGCCAGCTCGATCTTGTCCTCATGGAAGGCCGGATTCACAAGGATGTCTGTCAAAATGGCCAAAACGCGGTCCACATCCTCCTTGAGCATCGAAGAGACAAATCCGCCCGAACTCTGCCCAATGTAAGTCTCGATGGTGGCAGCGAAAGATTCCAACTCTCTATCGATGTCATCCCCCGTTTTTGAGGCCGTTCCCCCCGACCGCAGAACAGTTCCTGTCATCGCTGCGAGTCCGGTTTTCTCAGCAGGCTCATAAACCGATCCGATGCGAACGACCGCCCGGATGTCGATGGTGGGGAAGTCGTGGTCCTCAACGAGGAACACTTTGAGCCCGTTCTCCAACTCCAGCGTTTCTATCTTGGGCATCTTGATGGGATTAAGGGGGGGAAATTCAAATTTATCCTTGGGGCTCTTCTGGGCAAGGGCCGAGGGAGCACAAAGGGCCATAACTAGGACGATCGCACCAAAAACCTGAAGGGATCGTTTGCTTTTTCTTTTAACTCTCTTCTTTGAATAAGATCTTCTCTGTTTCATTTCTTTTCCCTCACTTTCCCTCGGGGACGATCTCCCCGATCGTCCGGTGATTTTTGACGAGATAGGTATTGGCCACACGTTTTACATCCTCGACGCTGACCGCCTGAATCTCCTCCACTTGGTCAAACAGACGCTGCCAGTCTCCCACGACAACATCCGCATAAGTTAACAACTTTGCCATATTCCCATTAGATTTCATTTGAGAGAGCATGGCTTTCACACTGCTGCGTTGATACTTGGTCAACTCTTCGGCCGTGACAGACTCCTCTTTGATCTTTGCGATCTCTTCATCGATGAGCTCGCGGCACTCTTCGGATGTGTGCCCCTGGGAAGGAACTGCAACAAAAGCCACAAGGTTCGGATATTTCTCCCCCGGGAATCCGCTGAACACTCCGACCTGGATGCAGACCTTTTTATCCTTGACAAGGGATTGATGCAGTCTGGATGAGCGTCCCTGTCCCATGATATTAGCGAGTGCATCCAGGGCAAAGCTATCGGCATGGCGTACATCGGGCCTGTGGTAACCCATAATGAGGATGGGCTGCGAATTGGTCACAACCTGGACTCGCCTCTCTCCCCACTGTTCGGGTTCTTTGGTCCGTAAAGGTTCTGGTTTAGGCTCACTGGGGATGTTCCCGAAATACATCTCTGCCATTTCAAAAACTTCGGTCGAATGCACATCCCCCACAATACTCACTGTCAGGTTGCTGGGGCTGTAATATTTGTGGAAATAGACTTCCACATCTTTTCGGGTGATGGATTCCAGGTCCGACATGTGTCCCACGACCGAGTGTTTATAGGGATGCGCCTTAAAAGCCGTAGAAAGAAAATCCTCCACCAGCCGGCCGATGGGCCGGGTCTCAACGGAAAGCCGTCTCTCCTCGATGACCACGTCTCTTTCCTTGTAAAACTCCCGGAAGACAGGATTTTGAAACCTGTCCGCAGTCATGGCCATCCAGAACTCCAGCTTGTTCGAGGGAAGGCTGTTCACGTACTGTGTGGCATCAGCGCTGGTGGAAGCGTTGAGCGACCGATCCCCCTCCCTCATAAACATGTCATCAAACTCTCCGTTCACTACAAATTCCTTGGCCTTTGTCCTCAGGGCTTCAAACTCCTTCCCCATCTCTTTCAGCGTTTCTTCATCAGGGCTCACTTTGGCCTGTTCGGTTTTGATCTTATCGTACAGGACATCCAATTCCTCTAAGACCTTGATCTCTTCCTTATAGTCCGTAGTCCCCACAAGCTTGGTTCCCTTGAAAGCCATGTGCTCCAACAAATGAGAGATCCCTGTGATTCCGTAGGATTCATTGGCGCTCCCCACATCGGCATAGACATGGAAGGAGACGACCGGGGCTTCATGGCGCTCCAGCACGATGAATTTCATTCCGTTTTCCAGGACGTGCACTTTCACTTGGCTCTTGATGGTGTCAAAGGTCTGCGCCGTGCTGCTCACATTGAGAACCAAGACGAGGGCACAAACAACACACGCCCTGTTCATCAAAACAAACCTTTTCCTCATGTCTTCACCTCCTTATCCGCATATCATCATACCTGAATTATTCATAAAAACTGCCGATACCTTTTACTAAAAAATCCTTCTCATTCTTATTATCGGCAGTTTTTACCCTCGGGCGAACCGATCTCACAGCATCTGCTTCGTTGTAGCTCATTCGTAGTAGTTCACTACA
The DNA here is from genome assembly GCA_023135995.1 of Candidatus Aminicenantota bacterium. Classification (GTDB taxonomy): domain Bacteria; phylum Acidobacteriota; class Aminicenantia; order Aminicenantales; family Aminicenantaceae; genus WTAW01. The sequence continues at coordinate 14,181 of JAGLRY010000001.1, forward strand.
ACTTCATGAGCCACTTCCTCGCCCCACCTTAATGTTAGGGTGGGGCGGGTTGGCCTCGGTCCGTGAATAATCCATCTTCCACCTGAATTATTCATAAAAAATGTCGATACTTATCATAAATAACTCAATATCAGAATGTTACATTGTTTTTTCGGAATACTCGTAAGATCAGGCTTTTGTTTTTTTGAGGCCCAGATTTTCAAGCTGCTTGTCGTCGACATTAGAGGGAGAATTGGTCAGCAAACACAGAGAACTTGTCGTCTTGGGGAATGCGATGACATCACGGATCGTCTCTTCCCCGGCCAGGAGCATAACGATGCGGTCGAAGCCGAGAGCGATCCCCCCGTGTGGTGGTGCGCCGTAACGGAGAGCCTCCAAGAAAAATCCGAATTTATCTTCCGCTTCCTCCGGGCTCAATCCCAAAGTTTTAAAAATCACCTTCTGCAAATTCAGATCGTTGATACGGATTGACCCTCCTCCTATCTCTACGCCGTTAAGGACGAGGTCGTAGGCCTTTGCCCTCACTTGCTGTGGCTCTTTCTCTAGAAGAGCGATATCCTCTTCGACAGGAGATGTGAAAGGATGATGCATGGACACAAGTCGCCCTTCTTCCTCGCTCCACTCAAAAAGAGGAAAATCCGTCACCCAGGCGAATTTGTATGACTCTGTCCCAAGGACCTGTTGAGCGACAAACTCCTGCCGGATCGCACCGAGAACACGGAGCGTCATATCTTTTGAATCGGCCACTAAAAGGACAAGGTCTCCCTTGTCCGCACCGCAACGTTCCCATATCCTCTCAAAATTTTCCTCAGAGATCTTTAAAGAGGATTTAAATCCATCGGGCCTTTTTATCCACACGATCCCTTTGGCCCCAAGATCTTTCGCTTTCTGATTGAGCTTATCAAGCTGGCTTCGAGATAAGTTTCCACTCTTCCCCAGAACCAATCCCCTCAGCTCACCTCCCGCAGAAAGAGCGCCCTTGATAATCTCTGAATCGACTTGAGCACCTGTATCTGTCAGGTCTATAATCTCTACATCTAACCGGAGGTCGGGTTTATCCGTCCCGTACTTGTTCATGCTCTCCTCATAGGTTAAATGAGGGAAGGGACGCAGGACATCGACACCGATAAGCCCAAAAACAGAAGCTATCAATCCTTCGATCACCCGGAAAACATCCTCGCTTCCGACAAAGCTCATTTCTACATCGATCTGGGTGAACTCCGGTTGGCGGTCTGCTCTGAGGTCCTCATCTCGAAAACAGCGGACGATCTGGAAGTAGCGGTCAAATCCTGCGATCATCAAAAGCTGCTTGAAGATCTGAGGGGATTGCGGCAGAGCAAAAAACCGACCCTTATATATACGGCTGGGCACAAGGTAATCTCTCGCTCCTTCAGGAGTGGATTTTGTGAGGAAGGGCGTTTCGATCTCATAAAATCCCTCGTCATTCATATAATTCCGAGCTCTGAGCGCCGCCTGGTGTCTGAGCTTGAAGTTGCGCTGCATGGAGGGCCTGCGGAGGTCGATGTACCTGTATTTGAAGCGAAGCTCCTCTTGAGCTTGCGGAGGGTCCGCAACAACAAAAGGAGGAACTTCCGATGGCCTCAAAACCTCAAATTCCTTGGCCTCAACCTCGATCTCTCCCGTGCGAAGCTGGGGATTTTTCATCTTTTCGGCTCTTTCTCTAACGATCCCTCTGATCCCGGCAACATCTTCCATCCTCACCTTCTTGGCTTCCTCCAGAAGGTCTTTGGCTTCCGAAGAGACAACAACTTGAACAACCCCCTCTCTATCCCTGATGTCGATAAAGACCAGGTTTCCGATGTCTCTCTGCCTGTTGACCCAACCGAGCAGAGCCACTTCTTGACCGACATGCTCAGCACGGAGCTCTCCGCAATAATTGGTTCTTCTCCACTGTTTTTGTTCTGTGGATTTCATGTTGACCCCTTCTTCGGTTTATGTAAAATCACGAAGGCTTTTGGATAAAGGTGAGGATATCGTCTGCGCTAACTTCATGCTGGACTCCCGTTTCCATGTTCTTTAACTGATACCTGTTCGCCTTCACTTCATCTTCACCTATAATAAGCACCCAGGCCGCACCAAGTTTATTGGCACGGCTCATCTGATTTTTCAAGTTTCGATCCCTGTATTCGATAAGGCATTCAATCCCGTCTTTTCTCAGTTGCCTTGCCAGTTCCATTCCCGCGTTTTTCGCTGCGTCGCCCAAATATGCGATGTAGAGGAAGGATTCCTTCTCTTCCTTGAAAGGAACGATAGAAAGAAACCGCTCTAAACCCATGGCAAAACCAATCCCGCAGATGTCCGGCCCCCCGAAATCTTTCATCATGTCATCATAGCGCCCGCCGCCAAGAATAGCATCTTGGGCCCCCAGCTTGGATGAGATGATCTCGAACGTGGTTTTGGTGTAATAGTCAAGGCCGCGGACCAAACGGGGCTCCAGCCGGTAGGCGATCCCGTACGATCCCAAGTAAACACAGAACAGCTTGAAATGTTCCCCACATTCCGGACAGAGAAAATCCGTGATCTTCGGAAAACCTTGAAACACCTCCCGGCACGCCGCCTCTTTACAGTCGAAGATCCGTAAAGGATTGAGATCTATCTTTCTCTGACAATCGGCGCAAAGGTCCTCTCTCACTGCTTCCGCTGCCTGCTTCAGCTCACGGAGATAGGGGGGACGACAGGCTTTACATCCCACCGAATTGACCAAGATCTCCGTGTCCGTGACATTCAATCTTTTTAGGAGAAAATCCGCCATCTCAACGATCTCCGCATCGATGGCCGGGTCTTTTTCACTAAAGACCTCAATGTCGATCTGATGGAACTGACGATAGCGGCCTTTCTGTGGCTTGTCATGGCGGAACATAGGCCCGAAAAAGTAATACCGCATGGGCTGGGGCTGAAGATGGAGGCTGTGGTCCAAAATCGCGCGCACGACAGAGGGTGTGTACTCAGGCCTCAGAGTGAGAGACCGGCCCCCCTTATCCAGAAAAGTGTACATCTCTTTGGTGACCACATCCGTTGTCTCTCCCGTCCCTTTTTCAAAAAGCTCTGTGGCCTCGAACACAGGGGTGCGGATCTCTCTGTACCCGTAGAGCTCGAAGGTCTCCCTGGCAACAGATTCAACCTTCTGCCATTTTCTCGCTTCGGATGGCAGGATATCCCTAGTGCCCTTGATAGCAGTGATCTTTTTTTTCGGCTTTGCGCTCATTTTTCAGTAAAAACCCCTATCTTCCTGAATTTCTGGTATCTTTGCTCTCGCCTCTCCTCTGCATCCATCTTCTCAAGTCTTTTCAACGTTGTATTCAAGTATTTATCCACATTTTTAAAGGTTAAATTATAATCGACGTGCGCTCCGCCTGGGGGTTCTGGAATGATCTTGTCGATAATGCCGAGATCAAGAAGATCCTGGGCTAAAAACTTGAGGTTCTCTGCAGCCTGAGGGACAGCCTCCTGGTCCTTCCAGAGTATCGCCGCGCATCCCTCGGGTGAGATGACCGAGTAGAAGGAGTTTTCCAGCATCAGGATGGCATCACCTACCCCCACTGCCAGGGCTCCCCCGCTGCCGCCCTCGCCGATCACGATGTTGACGACAGGGACCTTCAGTTTCGATATTTCTCTCAGGTTACAGGCAATGGCCTCAGCCTGTCCATGCTCTTCCGCATGGATCCCAGGATAGGCACCGGGCGTATCGATGAGAGTGACGATCGGAAGGCCGAATTTCTCTGCCATTTTCATCACCCGGAGCGCCTTGCGATACCCCTCAGGGTTGGGCTGTCCGAAGTTACGGGCGATCCTTTGCCGGGTCGTTCTCCCTTTCTGATGCCCTATGAACGCCATAGAGCGACCCCTGTAAAATCCCAATCCGGCGACAATGGCCGGATCATCCGCAGAACGGCGGTCGCCGTGTATCTCCATAAAGTCCTCGGTGAGGGCTTCCAGGTAATCCAGGGTATACGGCCGCTGGGGATGGCGAGCGATCTGGACAATCTGGAGAGGGGTCAGTGTGGGGACAAGCCTCTCCCATTCCAAAGCGATCTTTTCCCTGATCTGGTTGATCTTTTGCTTTGCGTCATCTGTCTCGTCTGCCGCAAAGGCCTCGATCTTTTCTTTGAGACGAATGATGTTTTTTTCTAACTGGTAAAAATCTTTTTTTTTAGCCATTGCTATATTATTAAAATGAAGCCCATTATACCCGCCTATTCTATAGATATGCCAGAATCAATGTCAACTTTAGCCTTCCGTACTATCCAGGCCCCTCGAAAAAAAGAATTTATCGCGAGTTAGCGGTCGATGAAAATATTTTGTCTGTAATCAACCAGAATTTTTTCATATTTTTTTGGCGCAAGCAGTTCTAAAACTTTAAGAAATGTGCGGTTCTTCCTGAGCCACGCTTTATTCAAATTCCGTGCATAATGAGCCAGTCCCAAATCAAACCATCTGAACCGGAAGAGCTTCTTCACCATTTCAATCCAGGAATAGAACTTTTTGTGACTGAATATCTGGGCTTTTTGCAACTTGGACAGAGAAAGTTTGGCTGGACGAAATACAACATGATGGGCATCATATAAAGCCCAGTCATCAAAAACAATTCGCTTTTCGTTTATCAATTTGTTAAAGATCTTTGATCCAGGCAGGGGTGTTAGGATAAGAAATTGTGTGGATGACAACCTTGTTTTCCGCGCAAATTTTACAGTTCTTTTCACAGTTTGCCAGTCATCCGCATCAAATCCATACACAAACATCCCATGTATGTTGATCCGATGCCGTTGAATGACCCGAATTGCCTCCTGCATGTCTTCAATTGTCTGTCCTTTCTTCATCTCCTGCAAACTCATTGGGTTGACCGATTCAAAGCCAATGTACAGGGTATGGCAACCCGCTTTTTTCATGAGTTTCACCAGTTCTTCATCCTTGGCCACATCTGCCCGGACTTGAGTGGACCACTTGAATGTGAATTTTTCTTTGATCATGGATTCCAATAAAACCTTTGTGCGTCCGCGGTTTGCGGCAAAATTGTCATCATAGAAAAATATAATATTTTTCTTGTCGTTGTAACGCCGTAATTCTTCAATGATATTTTGGGTCGAACGAAATCGATATTGCCTTCCAAACATGCCTGTAACCGAGCAGAAAGAGCAGTCATAAGGACATCCTCTAGAAGTCTGCACAGGGATTATCGTATAACCTGCGATCTGTCTCTCCTCATTCAACAAATCAGACAAATCAGGGAAGGGAATTTCATCCAAATCATTCACAAACTTATCCATCGGATTATGGACCGCTTTACCGTTTTTCTTGTAGGATAAATTGGGGACAGAGCTGAGCTCTTCACCTTTTTCCCAGGCCTCGATGAATGCCATCAACGGCCGCTCGCCTTCCCCTCTGACGACAAAATCCGCATGCTTAAGGGCTTCTTCTTTTAAAAATGTCACGTGGGGTCCTCCAAGGATAACCGGTATCCCCATGTCTCTGATTCTATCCGCTATCACATATGCTCTAGGAGCGGTCGATGTGATGGTTGATATACCCACAAGGTTAGCCTCCCCGATGCGATCAAAGTTTATCCTTTGAATCTCTTCAAAAATTATGTCCACATCCCACCCAATCTGTTTCATCAGAGCCCCCAGGATGTAAGACCCTAAACGGGGTATAACAAACTGAGAATAAATGTGCAGATTGGGCGCCTTAGGTTCAATAAAAACAATCTTACTCATTATCCTTCCTCCTTAATATCAGATCGTTTCCGGTTTCGTGTTCTGAGGCTCATAATCTCTTTCTTCTTTTTTTTCAACAATCCTTCCCAGCGGTCCATCCCCTCCTTAAACAACTCCATCTTTTCAAAAAAAACATGGATCTTCTGCAACATTTCATTCAATTTTTTTTCGGTCTCTTCCTTAGAATGTATTTTTAAGGAGGCCTTGATGGACAGAAAATCCCGGAAATGGTGCGAATTCTTTTTTATCTCTTCCAGAGAATAACCAAAGAGTTGCAAATCCCTGATCAATTGACAAAGGTAAATATAATTCTCCGAATACAGCCGAAATCCCCCCTCACTCCTCATATCCGGTTCTATGATGCCCTTGTCCTCCCAGTGTTTAATAGCACGAGGGCTCACTCCCACCCGCTCGGCAAGATCTCCCACGGTGAGGAACTCATTCAAGTGTGCCGGCTCGTTGAGCACCGTTCCCAGCTTTGGCAATCCGACTTTCCTGATTATTCTTTGAACATCGGGGAGAAGGTAGCCCAAATCTAGCAAATTTTTTATGTTTATGCCATTTTCCACGGTGTGTTTCGAGTAGAATGGCAGTTTATCTTTAGTCACTCCATCCGGCTTCAAGAGCTTTATTTTTTCCCATTCGTTGAGCACATCTTCTGTTATATCGAGATGGATTTTGATTTCTTCCCTGGTTAATACGACTTTTTTCATCCTGACTCTCTACGTATGCCTTAGTGTTCTAATCTAACAGTGTACGTATAATTATATCTTCTTTAATTTTTTTGTCAAGGCGTGTAAGCATCCTTATTTCCGTGATGACATGAATGCATATTGCGTTATTGAGTGTCCCAATTGTGTGATGGAGAAAACCGTAAGAAGGGCTGGACGGGTATGGTCCTTTTTATGTAGGGTCCGATCCCCGAACGGACCATTTGGGAAACGGTCCCTACATTTAAAGAGAGCTGCACTGCTGTCCCGTTGTTCGTTTTCGAAATCACCAATTGGAGCACTCGGAACGTCATTC
>JAGLRY010000010.1 GCA_023135995.1 Candidatus Aminicenantota bacterium
CTTCGTTGTAGCTCATTCGAGGTAGTTCACTACATCTTCATGAGCCACTGCCTCAACCTTTGTGTAAGGGTGGGGTGGGTTGGCCTCGGTCCGTGAATAATTCAGATAAGATGTTACGCGGATCCAATAACTGAAAGGACCGTTTGGGAAACGGTCCCTACAAAATATAATCTAATCTTCAACCCAGAAATTGGCGTTCCCTTTTAGATTGTCGATGTTTCCGAATCCAACCTGTTTGTCTAACTGGGATAAGAAGCTGTGAAGAGGAGCTACTGGGAGAGCTGCAATAGAGGTTGACAACCGGTGAGGCCAAGTGTCGACCTTATTATAGGGGCAAGCCGTGATACAATTGGCGCAATCTGATCCGTTATCTCTCCAGAACTGAATGCATTTTTCAGGATCGATATACCACTTCAGGGCTCCTGGGTTGTTGGAAATCGTTTTTCCCTCGAGAGTAGGCTCTCCATCGGAAATTGCCTTAGAAGAGCAGGCATCTGCACAACGCTTGCAGTTTTTACAGAATTCCCAGGCGCCAAAAACTATCGGTGGATCGGGTTTGATCTCGAGTTCAGTGAAGACTTTGACCAATCTCACCCGGGGGCCGAACTCCCGTGTGATCAGCATGCCATGGCGCCCTAACTCGCCCAAACCTGCAGCTACAGCGTAAGGAATGCTTAGGGAGACATCGTTTCCATTGGCAAATGCCCTGTAGCCTAAAGCACGTATAAAAGTTGCCACCGAGTATCCGACCTCACACATGTGAGAGTATCCCAATCCAGTGGCCGCACCTTCGAGCGATGAGGGGGAAAGAGCAATCGTTCTGTAATCCATCTCAACGGCAATAACCACGGCTGACTTGGGTTCGAAAGGAAACTCAGGAGTGAAAATCTCATATTCGGGTGGCCCCTCTTGTCTAGATTCGCCTTCGAATTTTTCTTTGATCAGTTCGGAATAGGTCCAAAGGGGGTTGTAGTCTGTAATGCCAACAAGGCTGGCTCCAAGATATCTGGCCGCTTTTTTGATTTTTTTACTCGCATCGGCTGCATCCTTAAAAGTGACTTTTTGCTTCCGCACATGTTCATCCCAAGCATAGGCCATCGAATGGGGCTGCCCACCTTCGCTTCCTGAGGCGAATTTATGATCCACAGCCCAGGCCGCCTCGTCCAGAGCTTCATCCAGTTGTGTCCAACCTTTGTTTTTCCGTAGTTCATCGAGGCTCGTTCTATCGACGGATGATTCGACTTTCTGGACGAACTCAAAGTCCCAGAGCTGACGCGAAAAGATCGTGTTTTTTTGCGGCATTCGTTTGCATTTGTCCGTTAGCCGCAGGGGATTGTCTTTGATGTCTAGAAACAATGAAGCTGGGGCGGTTTTTGTGGCAACATATTTGTCGGGAGCGGCATGTCCTGTTGCACTCAACAGTGCCCCGGATGCTGTTGCCGCTGCACTCATTGTTATGAACTGCCGGCGGTTCATCTTTATCGTCCCAGATTGCTCGATCTTGGTTGCTATTTTGGCGTGATGTACTTCCTTCTTCATCGGAGAGCCCTCCTTACCTGAGAGTAGTATCATCTCTAACCTGTACTATTCATAGGTTAAAAAATCCTCTATAAGAATAGTAAATTATTAAATGTTAGACAAGACAAAATAAGGGCGCATATAAAATACTTAAACTTATTTCTCGATTCTACGAAAATTTGGGATGTTTCAGTGAAAATAGGTGGACAAAATTGACTGGAAGGGTCTAATATAAAAACCACATGTATCTCGGTGGACGGCAGACAGAATGGTACCTTATTAAATAGAGGAGAGTGAAACTATGAAGCTTACAAGATTATCGAGTGTATTTTGTCTAATAATCATGGTATTGGGTTTTGGAGGGAAGGAGTGGGCGCAGATCATTCCAATCGAAGACAGCAAGAACATTTTGCCGATGCGGGAGCGGGTCAAACTGATGCAGAAGTGGTGGGACTGGAAGAAAAAGAATGTTCTTCCTATGGTGATGCGCGAGCAGGGGATTGACATGTGGATCGTCCGGAACAATGAGGCCGATTTGTATTACAACAACGAAGGACCTGTTTATACTCTGCTGTTACCAGCCAATCATGAAGGGATGGCCTATCCAAGCCAACATGTATCGCCACTTTCTCAACGAATCCCCAAGTTCATGATGTTTTATGACACCGGCAAAAAGATCGAATATGTGGAACCCAAGGATTATCCTCACATCACAAAACTTGTGGCGAAACGGGACCCCAAGAAAATCGCCATCGGTTTGCACAATAATGAAGACATGCTGAAAGCTCTTGGGAAAGAATACGCGGCCAGATCCATTGATTCCTGGACTCTTGGCGTCCGATGGCTGGAGACCATGTGCCCTGAGATGATCAGTGTGTACAGCCACGTGCAGAGAATTGCCAATGAGGTGATCGCCGAAGCGTATTCGAACAGAGTCATAACTCCCGATGTGACCACAACGGATGACCTGAATTGGTGGATCCGCCACAAATACTTGGAGCTGGGTCTGGAGACGGAAAACCATCCCTCGATCAGTGTCCAGAGAAACGATGAAAACCTGGCCAAGTACGACGACCCTCCGGAATATTTTCACATGGGCCGGACGCGTAATGGTGTAAATGTCGTCATCAGACGCGGTGATGTTGTGAGCTGTGACACAGACCTCTTCCTTCTAGGTCTGGTCACCGATTCGCATCAGCATGCGTATGTATTAAAGAAAGGCGAAACCGATGTCCCTGAAGCCTTGAAAGAAGTATTGCGGAAGGTCAACCGGATTCAAGATCTTTTCCGGAAGGAATTTAAGGTCGGGCGAACTGGGAAAGAGATCGTCGCTGCATCCAATAAGATCCCGCGGGAAGAGGGGATCATCGAGTCGGAATTGGGGTTTCATCCTCCTCCGATGTTCATCCGGCGGTTTCTCCAAGGGGGGTACATGTTCGACCACAAGACCTATGTGGCCGGGATGACCTCTGGACCCGGGTATTACCCGACATCCATCGTCACTAATGATCACAAACTCCACTACAATACTCTTTATGCGTTCGAACCGCATACCCGTGTGGTTGTGCCGGGTTGGAAGGATGGCCTCGAGTTAGGGATCGGGCAGATCTCTGTCTTTACGGAGGACGGTTTGTTATACCTGGCAAGACCCCAAGAACACCAGTGGCACGTTATAAAATAGAGTTCTTCCTCTTATAGATCATTGGGTCAAAGAGCAAAACTAAAGGAGTCATATCCTTTCAGTTATTCCATTCGATATAAATAGAGGAACAATGAAGTATGAAATAATACCCATGACGGAATCTCATTGGGAGCCCGCACGCGCCATCTTTGAGGAGGGCTTGAATACGGGGGGCGCCTCCTTTGAGACATCCGTACCTTCATGGGAGGAATGGAACGATACCCACCTTCCCGATTGCCGACTGGTTGCTTGGAGTGGAAAGGATATCCTCGGCTGGGCTGCTCTCAGCCCTGTATCTGACCGCTGTGTTTACGCAGGCGTCGCTGAAGTCAGTGTGTATGTTGGAGAAACATACAGAGGGCTTGGCATTGGTTTTGATCTCCTTACCTCCCTGATTCAAGAATCCGAGAATAATGGTATTTGGACACTCCAGGCAGGGATATTCCCTGAAAACAAAGCCAGTGTGGACCTGCATCTTAAAAGCGGATTCAAGATCGTGGGAAAAAGGGAGAGGTTGGGAAAACTGAATGGTGTGTGGCGAGATGTCCTGTTTCTCGAACACCGAAGCACGAAGGTTGGTGTTGATTAGCCGATATTTTTTCTTTTGTTCACTCTGTTATTAAGGGATTTCTTGTATAAAACTCAGAAAAATTCGACCAATTACAGGATTCTCTTCACTTTTAAGTTGAAGCTTGCTATTATATAGACGTATTTTAAGTCAATCTGTCGTGAAAAGGCCATGTAATCTATACAGATTATAAAGTTTGTGTTAAATTTATCCGGAGAGGTCAATATGATCAGTGAACTGGAAAAAAAGATATTAAAATCCCTGAATGAAAATGCGAGAAAAAGCTTTCGCGAGGTGGCCAAGGAAGTGGGCACGTCCACAACCGCCATTTACAACAATGTGAAAAAAATGGAAAAAAGTGGACTCCTCCAGGGTTATGTCCCAGCCGTGGATGAGGAACTTCTTGGCTTCACACTCACGGCCCTCATTGCTATGCGTATCGGTCAAGGAAAGCTTTACAGTGTATATGATAAGGTTGTCAAATATCCTGAAGTGAGAGAGATTTATGATCTTACGGGAGAGTGGGATGCGATCCTCGTGTGTTTCTTTAAAAAGCGGCGCGATCTCGACAATTTCTTGAAAACCAAGCTCAATCTCCCCCACATAGAGAGGGTCATGACGCACGTTGTCCTCAATGTGATCAAAGACGAAAAACGTGCCTTTATAGAAGCGCTGTAAAGAATCAAACACAAAGCTCATATTAGCGGATATGAAAAGAACAAGTACTTCATTCCGAATCCTTTTTTGTCTTTTTCTCCTGATGATGTGTATCCCTCTTTATGCCCAAAAGAAAGATGCCGCCAAAGAATGGCTCAGAGAAGTAGAGCCCATCATCACGAAAGCGGAAAAAACTGTTTTCGAAGACCTGAAAACCGAAGAAGACCGGATGAGGTTTATTAACTCGTTCTGGAAAGTCAGAGACCCAAATCCTGAAACGCGCGAGAATGAGTACAAGCTGGAGTTCTACAAACGGCTCAACTACGTAAAGAAATACTTTAAAAGCACGCGGAGCGATCAAGGAAGAATATACATGATTCTGGGTGAGCCAGTCGAGAGAAACAGTTATGCGGGGGGAGAACAGGTCGTTGATTCTGAGGTGTGGGTCTATTATGGGGAAGGAAGGCACGGTCTTCCCCCGGTCATGAATCTTCTGTTTTACAAGCGTGAAAATTTTGGAGAATTTCGACTGTTTTATCCAGGAATGGATACAGCCTTAGATATTCTTTCTCCTGGTTATAGATCTGGTTATGAGAGAGCTAGAAGTGCATATAACCAATTGAGAGGTGTCTATATCGAACTTGCAGACGCGACACTGTCCGTCATCCCAGGGGAAGGCCATCCAGATATGCCGGCCTCGGCCACATCTTCGAGTCATGTTTTTGCCCAGATCTACACACTTCCAGAAAAGGAAGCATCCGACACATATCTTCGAGGCTTTCAATCCATCGAGGGAATCGTCAATGTGACTTATTCCTTTAAGGAAATGCCTGGGGATGCCTCCATTGCCTTGAGCAAGAACAGAGGGTATACATTTCTGAATTACTCTATCATGCCCGATGCTATCCGCCTCAGGAAAATCGCGGATAACCTCCATTCCGCAAAGTTCAATCTTAACCTGAGAATTGAGGACCTTGGCGGAAGGACGATATACCAGCAGGAGAAGAATATAGAATTTAAGCTTGACAACATGGAGAAACAAGCACTCGATGAGAAGAAAATCATGTTCTCAGGTTTTGTTCCTGTAATAAGCGGTACATTCAATGTGAATATTATGTTTTCAAACAAATCAACAGAAGAGTTCTTGATCCACGAAGAAAGGCTGGAGCTCAACGAAAAAACTGTCCCCGTCCTGTTGGGATTCAAGGCAGAGGAGATTCAGTCTAACAGGTTTATGCCCTTTAGTACGGATAAACATAAAATTTCGTTTGACCCTCGATCTGTATTCAACAAGACGGATTCCATAGAAGGAATCGTATTTACAGAAGACACACCGGATATTCGTCTTATCCGGGTGGACAATGAAGATGATTCTATTGCCATTCAGGATGTTGTGAAACAAGGGAGATATTTTGTGTTCAGTTTGCCTCTTGCTGAGGTGAGCTCGAGCAATTATTACCTGAGTATAAGAATAAGGGATGAAGAAGTCTACAGAAAAATCGTTGCGGTCCTGGCTTTTCTCGCAGAAAAACCTGAAGGATATGAATGGTCGGATCCTCCCACTTCTGGCCATGCATACAATTTTGAAATAGGCACACAGTACCTTAACATCGGTAACATCAAAAAATCTCTCGAATACTATAATAAACTGCCCGAATCTCTGTGGAATTCTTATACGATCCCCATCATCGCCAAAGCTTATTACCGAAACAAGGACTATGAAAGGGTTGTTGAACTTCTTGAAAGAGAAGAAATCGCAAAGGATTATTCTGCCCTCTTCCTTCTCGGGAATTCTTCCCTGGAACTCAAGAAGCTGGAAAAAGCTGCGGAATACTTCGAACAACTGAGAAACTACGGAGATACGGTCAAAATTAATCAGGTGCTTGGCGCCATCTCCCTTTCTTTGGGAGATAGAGAAAAGGCTAAAACCTATTTTGACAGAGCGAAAGAGCTGGAGAAAAAGCCCGAAGTAAAAAAAGAGAAAGACACGCAGGAGTCACACAATGAAAAAACGTAATACCTTTATATTTATGCTTTTACTCATATTTACTATCAATGCAGTTGTTTTTTCATACAGCTTTAAACATCCATCGAGCAAAGCTTATTCTAGTACACAAAGTGGAGTCACCGGCGCTATAAAGGGATATGTCAAGGATGCCAGAACTGGGGAAGTGATAGCCAAAGCTAAAATAATCATGGTTTTTGCCAAAAGTGAGAGTGTACGATTCACGCTCGAGACGGATAAAAAAGGCTATTATTACAAGAGCGGGCTGACTCCGGGATATTATAGATTCACTATAGAAAAGGAGGGTTTTTTACCTACAGAGACAACAGTGCGCGCAAGGCTAGCCGATACTTTCCAGTATGATTTTGAACTCCAAGTCCTGGAGGTTGATACTGTTGCTGAAGCAGCAAAAGCTGGACGAAAGGGGATGAAGCTGTTCAATGAAGCCAAGTGGGATGAAGCCGTGGAGGAGTTTTCTGAGGGGATCTCAGAGGATCCTTCGAATCCTGCGCTCTATTTCTTCAGAGGTCTATCCCAAGAGAATAACGGCCAGGTGGAGGAAGCCCTTGCTGATTATCAGAAATCGGTAGAACT
>JAGLRY010000100.1 GCA_023135995.1 Candidatus Aminicenantota bacterium
CTTGAAGATCACGATGCCATGGATTATTCGATCATCGTGGTGGCTTCGGCCAGCGATCCCTCCCCGCTCCAGTATTTGGCACCCTACAGCGGGTGTGCTATAGGCGAATATTTTAGAGATAACGGGCGGCATGTTTTGCTTGTCTATGACGACCTGTCCAAGCATGCCGCTGCATACAGGGAGATATCGCTCCTCTTGCGCCGCCCCCCCGGGCGTGAGGCGTATCCCGGGGATGTGTTCTATCTCCATTCTAGGCTCCTGGAGAGAGCGGCCAAGCTCGATGAAAAGAACGGTGGGGGTTCACTCACGGCCTTGCCGATCATTGAAACCCAGGCTGGCGATGTCTCTGGGTATATCCCGACAAACGTGATATCCATCACCGATGGCCAGATCTACCTCGAACCCGAATTGTTCAATGCCGGCATCAGGCCTGCCATCAATGTGGGAATATCCGTCTCCAGGGTTGGTGGAAACGCACAGATCAAGGCGATGAAACAGGTGGCGGGCAAACTGCGTCTGGACCTGGCGCAGTACAGAGAGCTTGTCACTTTTGCTCAATTCGGCACCGAATTGGATAAGGCGAGTCAAGCGCAGCTCAATCGAGGAGAACGGCTGACAGAGATCCTGAAGCAGGATCAGTATGTGCCTCTGGATGTTATCAAACAGATCTTGATCATTTTTGCGGGAAACAGAGGTTATCTTGATGAATTCGACGTGTCCCAGATCAATCAGTATGAGATCGCACTTTACGCTCATTTTAGTGAGAATCATCCTGATCTGTTACGAAAGATCGGAGAGACAAAGGCCATCGATGCAGACGCTGACGAGGCCCTCAGTTCAGCCTTCGAGGAATTTAACAAGACGTTCAGGAAAGAAGGATAAATGCCCGCACTTATAGACCTTCGCAAGCGCATCAAGAGCGTGCGCAACACACAACAGATCACACAGGCTATGAAGACTGTGTCCACAGTCAAGTACCAGAAGGCTCAACGGATAGTCTTGGAGTCGAGACCCAAATGGCACGATTCTCCGGAGCTCGTTTCAGAGGCTGTTTTTTGGGCTCCCCGTTTTCTTCATCCTTTGCTCGCAAAAAGGGAAGAAAAGAAAGTCGTGGGGCTTGTCTTCACCTCGGACAAGGGGCTTGCCGGTGCCTTTAATGCCAATCTTTTGGAACGGGCATCTGCCTTCTTTACGGAGAAGGCAGAAATCTCTGATGTCCGTCTTATACTCATCGGGAAAAAGGCTGTCATGTTTTTTAAGAAGACCGAGTTTCCTGTATTGCGATCTTACTTCGGGCAAGTCCATAAATTCACGGCCGAGGATTGCCATAAGCTGGCACAGTTCCTCATGGAGCTCTATGTGTTGAACAAGACCGATGCTGTTTATGTGGCCTACAATGAATTCAAATCCATCCTAGCTCCCCGTGTGGTCATAAAGAAGCTAATGCCTGTTGAGTTTTCCGGTGGTGTGGAAAAGACAGAAGGTGCGGGTGAGAAAACGTGGCCGGCAGGCCAGAGGCCCGACTGGGAACCGGGAGCGCTCCCGCTGATCCATTCCCTCCTCCCTCACCATGTGGAAAATCAAATGGTCCATTTTTTCTTCGAATCATCAGCCGCTGAACACGCCGCAAGAATGATGGCCATGGATAACGCTACTAAGAATGCGGAGGAATTGATAGATGACCTCACGCTGGTTTTAAATAAAACGAGGCAGGCTTCGATCACAAAAGAGCTTTTGGAGATCATGTCTGCTGTGGAAGCCTTGGCGAAAAAATAGGTCGTGAAGGAGAAGAGGATGTCTGACACAAAGGCTAAAGCAGAGAAAAACGGAAAGCCTGGCTCTGAGCTGAAAGCGAAAGCTGAGACCAAACAAAAAAAGAAGGAGTCCTGTAAAGAAGGCCGTGTCGTTCAAGTCATCGGCCCAGTGGTCGATGTCTCGTTCAAGGATGCTGAACTTCCCGAGATCTATAATGCTATTCGGATCACGAGCGAAGGATTCGACAGACACTCTCCCCACGCTATGGATGACACAAAAAAGAAGTCCGGCATTCGGGCGGACGAAGACGTTGCGGGCGATTCAGAAGCTTCCATACCTGTGGATATCATCGTGGAAGTGGAGCAACACATCGGTGAGGATAAGGTTCGGTGTGTGTCCATGCATCCGACGGATGGTTTGGCCAGAGGAATGAAAGCCATCGACCTGGACGGTCCCATCCAGGTTCCTGTGGGCGAGGCGACTTTGGGACGAGTGATGAATGTCATCGGAGAACCGGTGGATTATCTGGGCCCTATCGATGCCCCGGTCAAGTATTCCATCCATAGGCCGCCGCCATCCTTGGAAGAGCAGAGCACCAAACTCGAGATGTTCGAAACAGGGATCAAAGTCATCGACCTCATCCAGCCCTTTCTTAAGGGAGGGAAGATCGGCCTGTTCGGAGGAGCCGGAGTGGGCAAGACGGTCATCATCATGGAGTTGATCAACAACGTCGCTCAAGAACATGGAGGGTACTCTGTTTTCGCCGGAGTGGGGGAACGGACACGTGAAGGCAACGACCTGTGGTTGGAGATGAAGGAGTCCGGTGTCATCGACAAGACATCCCTCATCTTCGGTCAGATGACAGAGCCCCCCGGAGCGCGTCTCCGTGTCGGTTTGGCTGCCCTTTCTGTTGCGGAATATTTCAGAGATGAAATGAATCAGGATATTCTGCTTTTTATCGACAACATATTTCGGTTCGTCCAGGCCGGTGCAGAAGTCTCGGCGCTTTTGGGCCGGATGCCCTCAGCTGTGGGCTACCAGCCAAACCTGGCGACGGAATTGGGAGAGTTGGAAGAAAGGATCACCTCGACCCGAAAGGGATCGATCACCTCTGTTCAGGCCATTTATGTGCCGGCAGACGATTTTACGGACCCGGCGCCGGCGACAACATTTGCCCATCTGGATGCGACGACCAATCTGTCCCGAGCTCTCACGGAAATTGGGATCTATCCTGCGGTCGACCCTCTCGCGTCCTACTCGCGTATTCTCGATCCTCGGGTTATCGGGGAGGAACACTATTCGGTCGCCCGTGAGGTCAAGGAGATTTTGCAGAGGTATAAGGATCTTCAGGACATCATCGCCATTCTCGGCATGGAAGAGCTGTCCGAAGAGGACAAAGTTATCGTTTCCCGTGCGCGAAAAATCCAGAGGTTCTTCTCACAACCCTTTAATGTAGCGGAGGAATTTACCGGAAGGTCTGGCAAGTATGTCCCTGTCCAAGAGACGGTCAGAGGATTTAAGGAGATTTGTGAGGGACAGCATGACGATAAGCCCGAGCAGGCGTTCTACATGGTCGGTGGGATCGATGACGTGACCCAAAGGGCGGAGGAGTTGAGAGCCGTATGAGCGAAGGCTTGCCTTTATCTCTCAAACTTCGTGTGATTACATCACGTGAAGTTCTCGTTGATGAACAGGTCAAAGAGGTCTCCATCCCGAGTCTTGAGGGATATTTGGGCATTCTTCCTGGACACCGGAGCCTCCTTGTCGCTCTGGGGAAAGGGGTGATCGAATATCGTAACTCCCAGTCCAAAAAGCACGTTGCAGTGAAAGGAGGATATGCGAGGGTCCATCCCGAGAGCGTTCTTGTCTTTACCGATTCGGATGAAGATGAACTTAGATGATCAGCTAAAGGGTGAAGACGAGACTCTCGACACCTTCTACCACGGGCGCATTCGTGTCTTTCAGAAAAAGAAAGGATATCGTTTTTCCATCGATGCCCCCCTCCTGGCTGACTTCGTACGAACAAAGGAAACGGACCAAATACTAGAGCTGGGAACAGGAAACGGGATTTTATCGCTTCTCCTGAGCATCAAGCCATTTGCGCACCTGACTGCTCTTGAGATCCAAGCTTCGCTGGCGGACCTGGCCCAACGCAATGTCCGGCTCAACAACTGTGAAGACCGCATCAAAGTTGTCAGGACCGATCTTCGCTTTTTCTCTGTGGGGAAAAAATATGATGTTGTGTTTTCCAATCCCCCTTACATCAAGCAAAAAGCGGGACATTTGAGCCCATCGGGAGAAAGGTCAGTGGCAAAACACGAGTTAAAATGCACCATTTTTGATATAATACAGAGAACTGAAGAATCTTTAAAGATGCAGGGAGTGGCATATTTTGTATACCCTGCAATCCGGAAAGAGGATTTTATGCGAGCGATACATGATACGCGATTAAAGGTCAGGAACATCCGCTATGTATTTCCTTATAGAGATAGCGAACCCAATTTCTTTCTGGTGAGTTGCGACTTCTCTACTCGAGAGGTCCAACTACTGCGCCCACTCGTCCTCTATGAGCGGGAGGGGGAGTACACAAAGGAAACGCAGGACATATTTTCGGGGAGGATCCATGATCCGACTGATTAAGAACCTGGTGGACTTGTACAAGTACAGAATCTTGATTCAAAACCTCGTCAGCCGTGAATTGAAGGCGCGCTATCGTGGTACGGTGTTAGGATTTTTCTGGTCTTTTTTCAATCCACTCCTGTTGTTGACCGTGTACACCGTTGTTTTTGGTTTTATCATCATGCCGAGAGACCCCGCTTTCGAGGGCTCTCCCTGGATGTACGCTCTCTTCCTCTTCTGTGGTTTGCTTCCCTGGCAAGTCTGGTTTGTCGCTTCATCCCTTGAATCGGCAAACGTCCTGATTATTCAGGGGAATCTGATAAAAAAGATCCTGTTCCCTGTGGAGATCCTTCCTGTTGTGGTGGTGACGAGCAATTTTATTCATTTTCTCTTCGGCCTGCCTATCCTGCTGATTTTTGTCCCGATCCTGGGCGGACACTATACGCCCTATCTCCTCTTTTTGCCCGTGGTCATTTTGGTCCAGTTCGTGTTCACA
Source organism: Candidatus Aminicenantota bacterium (assembly GCA_023135995.1). GTDB lineage: Bacteria > Acidobacteriota > Aminicenantia > Aminicenantales > Aminicenantaceae > WTAW01. The sequence goes on from JAGLRY010000100.1 coordinate 4,871, forward strand.
CTGGGATTCAGTTTTCTCGTCTCCTCGTTAACGGTGCATTTTAGAGATATTAAGGATATCCTGGCGAATTTATTGACCTTTTGGTTTTTTGCGACTCCCATCATCTACCCGATGACCTTTAGTACGGTCCAGAAATCATCCCTCCTTAAAAATCTCCTGAACCTGAATCCCATGACGCATATCATGCAGGGGTATCAGTCCTGTGTCTTTTATGGAGAACTCATCCACTGGAAGCGGTTGGGTGTCACCTTTATCGTGTCTCTCGTCTTGCTGCTCGTCGGGTACTCTATTTTTGACAGGCTGCGGGATTCTTTTCCGGAGGAGGTGTAGGTGGTTGCCATAAATGTGGATCAAGTCACGCGCATATACCAGAAGTACTCCGCCCAGCACCGCTTCAAAACCTTCAAGAGTGCGATCGTCAAGGGAGACTTTTTCAAGTCGTTAAGGCCCGATGAGCTGGTCGCAGCATTGGACAATGTCAGTTTTAAAGTCGAGAAAGGAACCACATTCGGCGTCATCGGTGAGAATGGATCGGGAAAAAGCACTCTGCTCAAAGTGATCACCGGGATCGCCAAACCCACATCCGGCTCTGTGAGAGTGGATGGAAAGATCTCTGCGCTCATCGAACTTGGGGCGGGTTTTCATCCTGAGATCTCAGGCCGAGAAAACGTCTTCATAAACGGCATCATGCTGGGTCTTTCCAAAAAAGAGATTACGGAAAAATTCGATGACATCATCCGGTTTGCAGAACTTGAGGAGTTTATAGATGCCCCGGTCAAAACCTATTCGTCGGGAATGCACATGCGCCTCGGGTTTTCCATCGCCATAAACGTGAATCCTGATATTTTGCTCATCGATGAGGTTCTGGCCGTCGGGGATGCCTCTTTTGTGCCCAAATGTTTGGATCGGATCGATGATTTCCGGCGGAGGAAGAAGACCATCCTTTTTGTCAGTCATGACTTATCCACTGTGGAAAAGATCTGTGATCGTGTCATTTGGTTAAAGCACGGCAAGATCCAGACAATGGGAGAGCCCAAACGGGTCGTCGATGCCTATCTCCAAGATGTTGCAGAGAAACAGGAAGAAGATTTTGAGAGACGCCAGCAAGAGGTGGAAGCCGAAGAGAGATTTGAGGAGGAACGCAGGGAAAATCGTTGGGGAAAACGGGAGATCGAGATCAAAAAAGTCAGGCTGAAAGGTTTGGATGGAACAGAAAAACACGTCTATTCCCCGGATGAGGGGATGGTCATCGAAATGGATGTTTTAGCGTATTCCCAAATCAAGGATTTTGTTTTTGGCATCGGGATATATAATCCGAAGGGCATCTGCTGCTATGGGACGAACACTCAACTGGAAGAGTTCACGGCACAGTCTGTCGAGGGTAAAGGACAGGTCGTCTGTCAGATTGAAAAACTTAGCCTCATCAATGGAACCTACTATCTGGATGTGGCGATTCACAAGAAGGATGGCTATCCCTATGATTATCACCGCAACCTGTATTCGTTCTTGATCTCCTCCACCAAAAAAGATATGGGCATCCTGCGTCCGAAACATTCCTGGAAGTTTTCCTCCGGAATTAAGATCAAGGCCCCTTCAACAGAGGCGGAGTAACCGATCCCAGAAAGGGGAGATGGTGATCGGGTGTGGAAAGATGTTGCATTCGAGCGGGTTATTTGTATAATGTTCGCCAGGAGTTTGTGATGGCAGAGAAGAACAAGACACATGGACGGGAAGCCCATTCACGGACAGTCGCCAAAGCAATCAGTTGGCGAGTCATCGCCACTTTAACGACTATGACCGCTGTGTATATTTTTACGGGAGAGTGGTTTATCACCATTGGTGTGGGTATTGTTGAAGTGATCGCAAAAATCACGCTTTATTATTTCCATGAGAGGGTCTGGCATAAAATTTCCTGGGGAAAAGAAAGACATCCACTCTCAACCATTCCTGTTAAGGGGGAGATCACGCCTGAGGACATGGATAAAATCAAGGATCAGCTCCGAGACCTGGGATACCTTGACTAAGCAAAAACAGACCCACAGATATCGCTTGAAAATCCAGCATAGATTTAAACCGATTGAGAGTTCTAATTCTTCATTCCATAATGAAAAATAAAGTCAAAGGCCTTGTTGAGTTGACGAAACTCAGAGAAAGATTTAGACGCGAGAGAAGGACAACTGTCTTTACGAATGGCTGTTTTGATATCCTTCACAGCGGCCACGTCCATCTTTTTCGACAGGCTAAGGAGTTAGGGGATATCCTCCTCGTGGCCGTTAATGACGACCCGTCTGTCAGAAGCCTGAAGGGTCCTGACAGGCCCGTTTTTCCCCTTGAGGAACGCTTGGAAGTCTTGGAAGCTGTCGAAGTGATCGATTACTTGATCTCGTTCTCCCAGCCAACTCCCCAAGAGCTCATCAAGGCTCTCCTTCCGGATGTGCTCGTTAAGGGAGGCGATTGGAAGCCTGATGAGGTCGTGGGAAAGGAAGAAGTGGAGGGAGCGGGCGGAAGGGTCATAATCATCCCCTATCTTCCCGGGAGGTCATCCTCTGAAATTCTCAAGAAAGTAAAAGACCCGCCGTCTGTTGCATGACAGACAACGGGTCCCCTTATTCCGTAATCAATTATGTGAGCAGTTTTGCATCTTGCTCAGGATTGTGGCCTGCAGCCTTCTGAACAATGAGCGATTCTAGGAACAGCATATTTTTTCATTTTTGCCTCCTTCCCTTTGTCGGGATTTATATTCTGTATTTAGTATATAGTATTACTCGGAAATAGTCAAACCAGTTTACGGCTGTTATGCCACTTCTAAACTGTCCGCGTTTATGTAAGGCTTTCATAACTGGTTCTTTGGAATATGTCGATATCTTTCTTCTGCTATTTTGTAGCGTGATATGCATTGACTTGATCACAAAACCAAAGCCAGATCCTTTTATTGAACTCCAGGCTGGGAGGATTTTTCTTCAGTAGAGAGAGAAAGCTGGCCTCTTCCTTGTCCTTTGGCGTCCACTTGAATGTGAAATCTGTGTTCCACAGTTCAGGGAACTCCGGGTGGAATTGAACGCCGAGAACATTCGGATATGTCTCATGTTCGACACCCTCCGCCACGCGTCCATCGGAAGACGTGGCATTGATCTTTATCCCTTTTCCCAGTTTCCCCAGAGCCTGGTGGTGAGCGCTTATCACATAGGGCCGGTCCGTCTTTTTGAATCCGAGGTCGGCCGTGAATTTGCCGCCATCCAGAAGATTTATCGGATGCAGAAGGAAAGGATAGAGCTTGAGTTCAGGATGAATGTTCACGTAGGGATTTCTGTGCCAGTCTGCTTTTTCGGCGTGAATGATATCTTCGATGTGTGTCCTTCCGTATACTCCGGATGGGATGTCCTGGATCAATGTCCCTCCGGTTCCCACATTCAAGCTCTGGGCACCGAGACAGATACACAGTACGGGAAATTTCGGGGCAGATTCCATCAGCCCCACAAAGTTGTGGTCCTGGTGTCCCCCGAAAAGATGGAAGATAAAAGAAACCTCTAAGAAGTGGCGGTATGGAGTCCGAATGGCGGTGAGAAGATTTGTCTTTTCACCATAGATATAGGGAGGGATATCTGCCCCTCCAAAAAAGATGACACCGTCAGATCTTTCGAATATTTTTCTGAATTCAGCAGTCATCTCATTTTTCTGGAAAAGGGAGTGAATATCGATCTCTCCGGTTATGGTGTGGAATTTGATCCAGTTAAGGTTTTTCTCTTTCACAAGCTTTTTTACCTTTTCAAAATCTGTCATCTGTTTTGCGTGCAACACACCCACAACGACCAAGTCCTCTGGAGGAAGAAGTCCTTGTTTTTTCAGCTCTATGAGGGAGTCGACGACGAAGATGGACGGGTGTAGGACCGCAAGCACAACCCCGTCCTTTTCTTGTGCGTCCGAGTCAAAATACCGGTCTTGGCAAAAGACAAGATTGAATTGGCTCAGGAATATAAAGACACAGAGGGTGATCAAAACCATTGGGAAGAACTTTTTATTCATTTGATATCTCCATTTTGATTGTCTAAGTTTGGATTATAATTTTCGAGGAGACTTTTGACAAGTGTCTATTGAGATTTATTTGTTTCTCCAAATCCGTGATGGAGTGAGTGCTTGTTGCGTTATTGAATGATCAGATTGTGTGACGGAGAAAACCGTGTGAAGGGCTGGATGGGCATGGTCCTATTTTTGTAGGGTCCGTTCCCCGAACGGACCGTTTGGGAAACGGTCCCTACATTTAAATAGAGCCGCACTGCTGTCCCGTTGTTCGTTTTCGATATCATATAATCTGATCATTCGGAATGTCGGAGGCTCACGGTTTTGGATAAACCTTCGATGTAATCTCAGTAAATTAATTCAAGCACAGACTAAACCTTTTCACTGATGTTTTCGTTTATATAAGGTAACACAGGAATTGAGAATTTGAGGATGGTGATACTCGAGGAGATGAGAAAATAATGTGGAGACGCAGGATTCTGGCCACAACAATCTTAATGGTCCTGATCCTGTGGCCGCGAGTGGGTTTTTCTTCTTCGAAAGAGGTTTTTGATATACCCAGGTTCACTGAGGCGCCAGTGATCGATGGTGTATTGGATAATCCGGTCTGGGAAAGAGAAGCACTAAAAATAGAGAATTTTCATCAGCTCTCTCCCAAAGAGATGGGTGATCCCTCCGAAAAGACTGTGGCCTATGTCGGTTATGATGAAAAAAATCTGTATGTCGCTTTTCGATGTTACGATTCCAATCCCAAAAAAATAAGGGCTTCTGTGACCAACCGCGATAGCTGTATCGAGGACGACTGGGTGATCATTTTTTTAGACACCTTCAATGAAAAACGCAGAGCCTTCGGCTTCCTCTTGAATCCATTGGGGATTCAAATGGACTGTCTTCGTATCGAAGAGGGCGGGAATGAAAACATGGACTTCAGCTGGGATACAGTGTATTTCAGCGACGGGAAAATAGATGAGGAAGGTTATGTGGTGGAAATGGCAGTCCCATTCAAGAGTATCCGCTTTCCGGATAGGGAAGACAAGGTTTGGGGAGTTACTCTTGGCCGCAACATCCCCCGCAAGGGAGAGATCCTGCTCTGGCCAGATTTTACACGAGAGATTTCAGGATTGATCACTCAAAGTGGAGAGATCAGGATTCGGGGAGATGTCGAAAAGGGAAAAAATTTTGAGATCATGCCTGTCTTCACTTCTCTCAAGACTAAGGACTCAAAAGTGGACCCAGAGGCCGGCTTGAATCTCAAATGGGGTGTCAGCTCTGATCTTACCCTTGACGTCACCGTCAACCCGGATTACAGCCATATCGAGGCCGACGCTCCACGGATAGAGGCCAACCAGAGATTCGCCCTTTATTACGCAGAGAAGCGTCCTTTCTTCCTGGAGGGAATGGAGATCTTCAAGTTTCCCCAGGTCAACCTGGTCTACACGCGGCGCATCATCGATCCTTTGGTCGGGGGAAAGGCGACCGGGAAAGTCGGCCGTTTCACGTATGGATTGCTTACGGCTTATGACCTCAATCCCACAGAAAGTCTGTGGGAAGTCTCTGATAACGGCGGCAAACAGGATGATAATGCCCTTTTTAACATATTCAGGATGAAGGCAGATGTGGGGCCGGGTTCCTACCTGGGATTTTGCCTCACAGATAAAAAGATCAACGGTTCTTTCAATCGTGTGGCTGGAGTGGATGGGCAGCTCAAGTGGAAAAACAACTTTTTCTTCTCCTTCCAAGCCATAGGGTCAAAAACAAAGTATGACGACCGGGAGGCAAATGTTGTCCCCGCGCTGTCTGCCGAGGCGTCCTATTTTTCGAAGTACTGGGGGGCCGGTGTATCCTGGCAGTCGATGCACCCTGACTTCGAAGCTTCTGCAGGATTTGTCAATCGAGTTAATTTCAGGAGTTTCGTCGGGTATTCCTTCTTGAACTTCTATCCTGAAAAGGAATTCATGAACCAGATCAGGTTGAGTTTCAATGCTGGCCAGATGTACGAATATTTTGGCAACACTCTGTCCGATCAATGGGTGGGCGGGAATGTTCATCTTCGGTTTACTGAATTTAATCAGCTGAACATCAAGTACCGGAATTCTATGGAGCGGTACGAGGGGATTGATTTTCACAAGAATGCGATAAACCTCAACGTCGATTTCAGTTTGATCGGATGGCTTCCATTCGGAGCCTACTTCCAGACGGGCGATAGTATTTACTATGACCCTGACGATCCCTATCTTGGATACAAAAATACCTATGAGATCTATTTTACTTTTAAACTGAGCAAGAGGCTTCAATACTCCCTCAATTTTACGAAACAGACCTTCTGGAAGGAAAGAGGTGGTGAGCAAGTCTATGATATCAATGTCGTGCGCAACCGCTTGACCTACCAGATCTCTAAGACGCTCTCCCTCCGTGGCATCCTCGATTACGACCATTACGACAAAGCGGTCTACGGTAGTTTTTTGGTGAGCTGGGTGTTGAGGCCGGGCACTGTGTTCTTTTTTGGCGTGGACAACAACCTGTTGAGGAATGAATTCGGCAATTATTCCCAGGACGACTACAGCGTGTTCGTTAAGTTTTCCTACTGGTGGAGAATCTAACCTGTCGCCATCGCGGCGATGACCTCACACGTGACCACTCAAGACAAAAGAAAAGTTATTTCGCACTCTCGGCAATTGGTGATTTTTAGGATTGCAGTTTTGTCCTTCAGTTCGATCTTAAACTCTTCCCGCTCTTTGCCGGTCTTGTGATCCAGGATTCTTTTTCTCTCGATGATCTTTTTGATGGGGAGCTCTTCATTGCCGAAGGTCACAGACCTGGGGATCTCCTTTCCCTTATAGCCTGAGTAAAATGTGACTTTGACTTTCTTGGATTGCCCTTTCATCGGCCTCATCACCACGTGAAATGTGGGTATGCTGTTCTTTGCCACATTGTATATCTCCCCGATCCGTCTGTCAAAGCCCCAATTTTTATGAATAATTCAGATGAATGTGGTTAGAGTGGAACGGGCGGCTTAAAAAGGTATAATAGGGCTATGAGTTTAAAATTCCTTGCAGAGACTGATGAGTTCAAAAGGTTGAGAGATGTCCTGGATCGGGGAGAGAAGGGAATTGTTGTCTCAGGAGTTGTGGATGCGGCCAAGACATTGTTCCTGGCAACACTGCTTTCGAATACGCAAAAAAAAGTCATATTTATCCGACCTTCCAGCCTCTCGCTTTCGAATTTTCTCGAGCAATGCCGATTCTACCTGTCACGGTTTTCGAACGATTTTTTACTCAGCATTCTCCCGCCCCTATCAGAGAATCCCTATCAGGAAGTCCCTCCTTCGCTAGAATCTGTCTCTTCACGGATGAAATTTTTTTACGATTTGACATACAGCGAACCTCGGCTCATCGTGACCAATCTTTTCGGCTTTCTTAAACCCTTTCCCCATCCTGAACGCTTAGCGTTTTTCTTCACAGATGTTGAGGTCGGCCAAAGGCTGGGCCGTGACAGCCTGCTTGCGATCCTGAGCCGGTACGGCTATACGCAAGAGGACATTATCAATTCGCACGGAGAATTCTCCTGGCGAGGTGGGATCGTCGATGTGTTTTCTCCCTGGGAGGCTTTTCCTTTCCGTATCGAGCTGAGCGGTGAAGAGATTGTCTCCCTCAGAACGTTCGACCCGTCTTCTCAAAGGTCAAAAACAAAAATTGACAGGCTTATCTTTCCGTCTCTTAGAGAATTTGCGGGGACCCCGGACCTCCTCGAAGAGTGGACCCGGTTGGCTCGACAAAAAGAGGAGAAGCCGTACTCAAAAGACCTCAGAGAAAAAGCAGAGAGGCTGAAGAAGGGAGATGTCTTTCCATCATTTTCTTTCCTATCCCTTCTCCACAGGGAACATTTCTGCTCTTACCAGAGCTACCTTAAGGATTATGTTTTTGTCATCGATAACATCGATGATGTGGCCAAAGACTGGGAGGAAACATACTCGGGACTCCAGGAACAGTACAATGAATGCTCTGCTCAAGGGAAGTATGCTCTTCCGCCCGAGGAAATTTACCCTCCAACCCTGTGGGATCAAATCAAAGAGGACGCCGTCCAATTGAATGAGCTTGTACCCTATAACAACAAGCAGGCATTCCATTTTCCTTTTCAATCAGTCACTCGGTTTGCCAATAAGATCCCTTTTTTCCTGAAATACATGAAAAAGCTTCAGAAGCAGCGGGAGAGAAGTTATGTCTTTCTTGCAAATGCGGGAGTGCGCCAGAAATTCGCCAGCCTGCTCTCCCAGCATATGATCCCCCATGTGGAGGCTTCAGATCCATTCACAGCTTCCCGGGAAGGAGAAGTTAGCCTTCTTATCGGAGACCTTCAGCGCGGATTCCGTTATCCGAGCGAAAGGATCGCCTATTTTTCGGAAAAGGACATTTTTACAGAAGAAAAAGTCCTCATCAGCCGGCCTCGGGTCAGAGCTTTTATCTCCCATTTCCAGGACCTCAAAGCCGGTGATTTTGTGGTTCACACCGATTACGGGATCGGGATCTTTAAAGGCCTGATCAAACTCAGCATTGATGAGAAGAAGAGGGAGTTTATCGAAATTCACTACAGGGATGACGATAAGCTATTTGTTCCTGTGGAAGACCTCAACCTTGTCCAAAAATATGCCAAATTGGGGACGAGTGCTCCAGTTCTGAACAAATTAGGAACACCTCAATGGGAAAAGATCAAAGCCAGAACGAAAAAAGCCATAGAAACCATGGCGAAAGAACTCCTCGACCTCTATGCCAAGAGAAAGGCTCTGAAGGGATACAGTTATAGCCAGGAGGGAGAATGGCTCTCTGATTTCGAAAAAACGTTCGAGTTCTCAGAGACAGAAGATCAGCTCAGGACGATCCAAGAGATCATGGGTGATATGGAGTCTCAATCTCCTATGGACCGTCTTCTCTGTGGAGATGTGGGATACGGCAAGACAGAAGTGGCCATGAGAGCGTCCTTCAAGGCTGTCATGGATGGGAAGCAGGTGGTGGTTCTCTGCCCGACCACAGTCCTGGCCAGTCAACACCACAAAACGTTCCAGACGAGGATGGTGCTCTTCCCAGTCCGTGTGGAGAACCTCACCCGTCTCCAGACTCCGGCCAAACAAAAGAAGATATTGGAGGAAGTCAAAAATGGATTGGTCGATATCGTTATCGGGACTCACCGGCTTCTTTCCAAGGATGTGGAATTCCGAGATCTCGGATTGTTGATCGTAGACGAAGAACAGAGATTCGGAGTGGGCCACAAAGAGAAGATTAAAACAATGAGGAGCAACATCGATGTCTTGACCATGACAGCCACTCCGATCCCAAGGACTCTAAATCTGTCTCTCTCCGGTTTGAGAGACATCAGTCTCATCGAGACAGCACCCAAGGACCGTCTGGCCATCCATACGGTTGTCACAACTTTTAGCCGAAGCCTCATCGTCTCAGCCATAAAGATGGAGTTGGGCCGGGGAGGCCAGGTGTATTTCATCCACAATAAGATCGACGATATTGACTCCATCGCCCGCATGATCGAACAATGGGTGCCCCAGGCGAAAGTCGTCACCATTCACGGACAGACACCCAGCACGCAGCTCGAACGCCGTATGGTCAATTTTATAGAGCAGAAATCCAACGTCCTCGTTTCGACAACGATCATAGAAAATGGGATCGATATTCCTCTTGTCAACACACTTATAGTCAACCGTGCAGACCGGTTTGGCCTGGCGCAACTCTACCAATTGAGGGGAAGAGTGGGGCGGTCGTCTCGGCAAGCCGTTGCCTATTTTCTTGTCCCGCCTTTCACGGAGCTGACATCGGTTGCTAAAGAACGGCTAAAGGCCCTACAGGAATTCAGTGAGTTGGGCTCAGGCTTCCGGTTGGCGGCCAAAGACTTGGAGATCAGAGGAGCAGGGAATTTTCTGGGCTCGGAACAGCATGGGTACATGGAAGCGGTGGGATTTAATTATTACATGAATCTCCTCGAAAAGACGATAAATGAACTCAAGGGTGAGGAGCAGGAAGAGGTCAAAAGTGAGATCAACATGAAGCTGGACATGCGCATCCCAGAACGCTATTTGCCGCAGATCAACCTCAGGCTCAACCTGTACAAGAGAATCTCCTCTGTGGAAAGTCTTGAAGAATTGAACATGATCAAAGAGGAGATACATGACCGATACGGCCCTCTCCCACCCGGTGTGATCAATCTCCTGCGCTACGGGACAATAAAGTACCTGGCGCAGAGGATCAAGATCCAAGGGATCGACCGCATCGGCCGGAAGATCATCATTAAATTTCTGCCCTCCTCAACGGCGGATATCGCCAGGATGACAGGGCTGTTCGAGAAATACCCTGGGTCGATCACGCCTCAGGGGATCATGAGCATTAAACTCTCTTCGGATGGAGAAACTCAGATTTTGCATGAAACGATATCCATCTTGAAGGAGTTAAGCCAAGTGTAATATAATGAATTGAAATTAAATCAAATGGAGCTTTTGAGATTGAGACATTGTGTTTGCTGTATCTTGTTTCTGGGGCTTATGTTCGCCTTTGGTGAGGGCTGCAAGAAACAAGCGCCCGGAGAGGGAGAGTTGGCTGATAAAGCGGACGTTCTTGAAGGAAAGAACAGCCTGATCCTTAAGGTCTCAGATTCTTTTTACTTCAACTCTGATTTTGAAAAATACCTTCTGTCCATCGCGGGGCAGGAATACAAGGAACTCTCCGTAAGTTCTCTCAGTCGCCTTTTTGATGATTTTATCGATGAGATGATCCTCCTTCAGGCTGCGAGGAACCAGGAGACTTCCTTGACGGTCGAGGAACAAAAGGAGTATTTGGCCAAGTTGGCGAGGGAATCTTGGTCGAACGGGAAGAAAAGTCCTTTGGATGACGTAGAGTATGAAACCCTGCTGGAAAAGCTTGTGATCGAAAAGTACTTATCCCAGCAGATCGATAAGATCGATATCACCGATGAAGAAGTCAAGGAGTATTATGAACTCCACAAGCGAGAATTTTTACGCCCTGAAAGAGTGAGGGTCAGCCAGATCCTTTTAAAAACAGAGGGTAAGGCTGTTGAGATCTTGGAGAGGGTCAAAAGTGCCGACGGTGAAGCCTTCCGGGAGATCGCTCGTGAAGAGTCGAGTGGAGTGGAGGCATCGAAGGGAGGAGAGATGGGCCTGTTTGAGATGGGTCAGCTTCCCTACGAGATGGAGAAGGTTGTCTTCTCCCTGAAAGCCGGAGAGATCAGCCCTGTTGTTCAGTCTTCTTATGGGTACCATATATTCAGGCTGGATGAGAAATTGGAGCCGGAATTGGTTCCTGAGGACAGTGCTTTTTCTGAGATCAAGATTAAAATATTCAACCAGAGGATCCAGCAATTCCTTCGAGATCACATGGAGAGCTTAAAGTCCCAACTGGAATGGAATTCCTATCCTAGCAATCTTTCCTTCAGCTATCAAAGGATCGGTCATGAAGAGAATGAATAAAACAATCGGAATCTTCTTAGTGCTTTTTGCCGCCGCCGGCCTCCTCGGGCAAAATATTGTCGAGGCGATCGTGGCTGTTATCAACGACGATATCATCACTCTATCCGAATACAAGCAGGAATATACATCCCGTATGAGGATGCTGAGAGCGCAACTGCAGGGTGAAGAATTGAGCCAGCAGCAGGAGATTTTGAAAGAAAACCTCTTGGAATCCTTAATCACCGATCTTCTTCTCCTCCAAGAGGCAAGAAAGCTCGGCCTCGATGTCACGGAGCAGGTGAGGATGACTCTTGAGAATGTCAAGAGAGAAAACAACCTGACATCCGATGAAGAACTCAAAAGAGCTCTCGCCCAACAGGGTATCAGTTATGAGGATTTTATAAAGCAGATGGAACAGAATATGCTGAAGCAGAATATCATTTTTTCGCAAGTGGGGAGGAAGATTGCCATCGATGATTCTGAGATCGTGAGCTATTACAAGGTTCACCAAGAGGATTTTATCGAGCCGATCGAGTACACCCTCAAGATGATCTACATCGCCCAAGAAGGAAAAAGTTCTGAGGAGATCGAATCAAGGAAGGAACAGATCGACCAGAAGCTCGACGCGAATGAAGATTTTGGTCAAGTTGCAGGGGAGTTTTCCGAAGGCCCAGAAAAAGATTCTCAAGGAGACTTGGGGAGCTTCAAGGAAGGGGAGTTGCAAAAGGATTTGGAACAGTCTGTAGAAGGTTTAGAGGTGGGAAGTGTGACCCCCTGGCTTAACATGCAGGGTGGGTGGGTCAGACTAAAACTCGCGGAAAAAAAAGACAGACGCCTGAGAGAATTTCAAGAAGTCCGGAAAGAGATTGAAGGAACGATCTTCGAAGAAAGGCAGCAAGAGGAGTTGGAGAAGTATATGGCAGACATCTGGGCCAAAAGTTATATTAAAATTTTAATCGCCAACCCCCCCATAGATTAAAGTGAATTATCCATCTCCACTTGGAGTATACTAGGGAATACAGACAGCGGCTGCTATGACTGTCGTCCATAGCCCCTTTTTCCCTTTGGCGTTTTGGGTGATGTTCTGAGTCCTGACGGATAAACTGCTGGAGATGCTGTACAGATTTTTTTCCTCTTCCCAGATCTGTTTGGTGTCGAAAGTCTTCCCCAGCGTTGTGGCCAACATGTAAGCGGCCAAGTCCGCTGCGTATTCTCCCGCCTCCTCCTCTGTCTGGCCATATGCATGATGCTCGGAGAGATATCCGTAGTGGTTGCGATCATTGGATGTCGCTAACCCGATCGATGCGGAGATCAACCGGTGTGCCTCGTCCGTGGCGATATCGCTCATCACCAGGAAGAGAATCTGGCCGGGATGGAGCAGCTTAAGGCCCTCTTCTCTGGGGATAAGAGAGCATTTCGGGGGGAAAATACTGGTGATCTTGACGAGATTGTAGGGTGCGATTCCCGCCTCTCTCAAGGCGATCTCAAGGCTTGCCAGTTTTTCTTTGTGCTGACCCATTCCCTTTGTTAAAAAGATCTTGGATGGTACGATCGTATTCATGCCTTATTCCCGGTCGGATGTCTGAGATATAATCTGAGATGATTGTGCTGGAAGTGGAATCTTCAATTCTCCTGTTTTTTCTCTTCTTTTTTTAGTTCTTTTTCTCCTTCTGTCTTTTTTTTCTCCATCCCCACTGGCTCTGGTTCCACGAAGTCGATCTTTCTGGAGATCTCATATTTTCCCATAGAAAGAAATTGTGATCCTTTAGATTGGGCAAACAGTCTCACAAAAACAGTCTTCCAGTGAGGATTGTCTTTAAATGTGGCCAGTGTTCTTCCTTCGACACCATAGTTGCTTTTGAGCGTGATGACATCGCTTTTTTCTCCAGGCGGGACGGGATCATTTCGAATGGCGGCCAAAAAAGCATCCCCCAGGTTTTCGAAATCACCCATAAACCGGAAATTGGCGTTGAAATTGATGTACTTGAGGGGTTGATCCGTTACGTTTTTCACTCTGAAAGAAATAGCGGGGACAAGGATCAGCCGAGGGGGCCATGGTTGATAATATTTATCCGTCCAGAAAGTGTCCACATCCACAACCTCGATAGATGCTTCCAGGTCTTCAGCCGTTATCGTCTTCCACAGGCCGGCTTTCTGAAGAACAAAAACAAGGATTACGGCCAGAATGATCACCACAAAAAGAACTGTG
>JAGLRY010000101.1 GCA_023135995.1 Candidatus Aminicenantota bacterium
CCAGGTTAGATGATAATCTATACTTTCATTTTATTCAATGGAATTTTCCTGCTCGAAAAGAGCTTCAGAATTTTGGTGCCCCGGGTTATGGAGTTCGGACGATCTGTGAAGCGAGAACAGGCTGAAGGCCGTATTCGTCCACGAGGTGAAAACTCTCTTTGAGGACTTTCAAAGTCTCTTTTGTCGGGTGACAGATGCCGAGTGCAAACCCGTTTTTTTGAGCCCGACGGAAAAGTTCGATGAGTTGGCCCTTGATATAGCTTTCGTTAAGTTCTCCGTCCAGGAAGATATGCCGGTATGCGGACGGGATATTCAGACTTTGGGCGATAGTGTAGGCGACAGAATTGCTGGTCGTTCGGCTGTCGATAAAGAAGAGATCTCTGTCTTTGAGACGTTTCAGAATGATGTTCATCATCTGTGAATCGGCTGTGATCTTGGAGCCCATGTGGTTGTTGACGCCGCGAATATAGGGCACCTGATCGAGGTTTTTTTCGACGATTGCGATGACCTCCTCTTCGCTCATTTCAGCGGTGATCATGCCTTTGCTGTGGTTTCCCTCGTTGTTGATAGCTTCCAGAGGAAGGTGGAGGATGACTTCAAGGTCGTGTTGTCTGGATATGGTGGCGATTTCTGATGCTAAGGGGCTGTAGGGGATAATGGCTACAGTGAGAGGCAGCCCCATAGAACACAATTCATTGATGGCTTCCAGGCTGTATCCCATATCGTCGACGATGAGTGCGACCTTGTTGGCGGCCGGTCGTGAGGGAGGTTTTCTGGCGATTTTGACCCCTTCTTTCTCACACGAAAAAAGCACAGTGAGCTTGTGCTCCTTCATATCTTGGGCTTGCCAGAGATAGTACTTCTTCTCATCGGTCTGTTGCTCCTCTTTTTCTATGACCTGGAAATCATGCACACGAAAAGTGTCGATAAACGAGGACTCCAGCTGACTGTATTTTTTGATGGGGAGGTCAACCAACAAATGATAAACACCCTCTCCATCCGTGTACTGATTGACGGATTCATCGGGGATACCCGTGTCTGAGACGGTCTTCAGCAGTGCCTGATAAATATCTGCTTTGTCTTCAGCCTTTTCCACTCCTTCAACTTTTTTTAATTTTTCCGCTTTTGCCACCACTCTCTTTTCTCTTTTCAAGGCTGAAAAAACATAGGAATCTTCGCCCCTTTTCCACTTGATATAGTCCAAGCCCAAAGTTGATAGAAGGGCCAGGCATATCAGGAAGATGGGAATGCTGTGTGAAAGTTTTTCGGAGGTGTCTTTTTTATAAGATCTGGAGGTCCTCATGAACGATCAATTGGCGAGAAGTTTTTGGGTTGCTTTGAGATAGGCGCTTGAGGTCATGTCTTCAACATCAATTTTGATATCTGGCTCTATTCCCTTTTCCCAAAAATCTTTGTCCTTTTTCAAGTGAAAGATAGCGGATGTCAGTAGGAGGCCGCTCCCATCGTCCAGGGGTGTAAAGTGTTGTCTTGAAACAAGACCCGGAGTTTGGAAACCGATGACCTTGACTTTTTTGAATGCTTTAAGCACTGCAGCCACGGCTTCTGCAGGGCCGATCGTGGCTTGATTTGTCCAAACGATCAACGGCAGCCCCGCCAATTCTGCTGTTGCATGGAGCGTCAGCGTTTCTCTGATCCCCTGGCCATTTTCGAAATACCCGGATTCTTTGTCCTCCACAAAGATGTCGAGCAATCCTTGAGCTTCTTCGATGTCTCCTTCCGAACAATCCCTCAGGTCCAAAACGAGAGGTTTTTTCTTCGTCTTCAGCTCGGGAAGTAATTTTTCTTTCAGCATGTTCACACAAGGCGGATAGAGCCGCCGGATCTTCAAAATGCCACTGGTGCCCTTTGTGGCTGTGTAAGAATATGTCTCTACGGGGATCCTTTCCCTTTCCAGGCTGACAATTTCGGATCCGGATCCCCTCAGGATTTTGAGCTTTACGGGATCGACTGATTTGTCCTTCAGGAGAAGATTCGCCTCGATCATGCTCATCGAAAGTGTGGAACGGCCATTCATAATACTGACCGATTCTCCGAGCCTCAGACCTGCCTTTTCGGCAGGCGAGTTCTCTTTTACACTGATTACAACGGGAAAGCTACCGTACGTTTTGTAAAATGTGATTCCCGGCTCTTTAAGGTCGGTGTCTCTGCGCTGTTTATACTTGAGGGCAGTATTTTTGTCTAGATAGCTTGAGAGAATATCCAAAGAATCAACCAGTCCACGGAAAGCGCCGTCCATGGTTTTCGAAGGATTGGGCTCTTCCACGTATTCGTCCCTGATGAGGTAGGCCACGCTTCCTACGAGCCTAAACTGGTCATCAGAAGAATTCTTCCGTGACAATCCAGGAAGAAAATTCTTTTCGAGAAGAACAAAGAGGAGGAGTGTGAGAAGAGTGGGGATGAGTATGAATCTTATTCTTCCGATAGCCATTTTAATAAACTACGATCGTAGATTGTATCATCTTCGTTTTAACCATTGCAAGGGATTAAGGGGTTTTGTCTTGTAACGTATTTCAAAATAAAGGGTTGTGCCCTTGAGAGAGCTGTAATCTCCCACCAGAGCTATGGTCTGATCGGCTTGGACGGGATCTCCCTTTTTTACGAGAAAATCGGAGCAATGCCCGTAGAGTGTGTAGTAACTCATCCCGTGATCGATGATGATCAAGTTTCCGTAGCCCTGGAAGTGGTCTGTGTATGCCACTGTTCCCGGATGAATGCACTTGACGAACATGTTTTTTTTAGGGGAGATTTCGACTCCATTGTTCATGGTGGTGGTGTTGAAACGCTGGTGTCTCTGGAGACCGAAGCGCGTCACGATCCTCCCTGTTATCGGCCATGGAAGAGCTCCTTTTTTCTCATAGAGAGGGATAAGGGTGATCGTGGGAAGTATTTTGCTGTTCAAGATCTTTTTCATCAAGTTCTGGAGCTGTTTGGCTCGGTCTTGCAACTCGTCCATTGTTTTCAAATGGGTTGTCTTGTTCTGTTCGATCTGCCGGATCAGGTCTCTGTTCTTTTTTTCTTCGGCCTCGAGATCCTGTTTTTTTTGTTGGGCGCCCTGGATGAATTTCGAGATCTCCTGCTTTTTTTCCTCGAGTTTTTTCTCTGCGGCATGGAGTTCATTCAGGGTCTGGAGATAATCCGCCACAATTTGATCTTGGTGCTGGGCCAAGAGAACCAAGTGTTTGTTTCCTTGGAGAAGACTGCCCAAATCGTCGGCTTCAATGATAAAATCGATAAAATCTATCCTCCCATATTTGTAGAGGGTGGTCAGAATTTTTCCTATCGATTCTTTTTCTTTCTCCAGCTTTGCTTTCAGCTCGGGGATCTTTCTATTCAGCGCTGACAGCTCTGTGTTGGCCTTTTTCATCTGAATGTCGTAGAGAGAAATCTCTTTTTTGATCAACCTTTTGTTGAAGCCGATTTTGTCCAGTTGAGTGAGGATCGATGTCTTTTTCCTCTCATCTCTTTTGATCCACGTTTTAAGATCATCGATCTGTGCGGCAATCTCCTGCAGGCGCTTCTCATAGTCTGATACGTCCTCTTGGCCAAGTGTGGGGGGAGAAGGAAAGAGGATCAAAAGGATAAAAATAGTCGGGACAACTCGCAGAATGTATCTAACCATAGATCAGCAACACACAATCAATATTCTTCACACCCATAATACCACAGTATTCATTGAGTCACATGAATGGTCAAAAAATTTCATTTTCTGAAGATATAGATAATTCCTCCGACAATCCCCACGATCAGC
Organism: Candidatus Aminicenantota bacterium; assembly: GCA_023135995.1. Classification (GTDB taxonomy): domain Bacteria; phylum Acidobacteriota; class Aminicenantia; order Aminicenantales; family Aminicenantaceae; genus WTAW01. Next base: position 3,770 of record JAGLRY010000101.1, read on the forward strand.
ATGAATGCCAGGTCGATCCAGGAAAAGGAGATGGCCGCCGCTGATGAGATTCCGTAATACCTGAATATCTCCAAGTAAGCGCCTTCCCTCAATCCCAGTCCGTTGATGGTGATCGGAATGAGCAGAATGAGGTGCACGATGGGAATGAAGATAAAATAATCCATGAGTGCGATTTCCAGATGTAGCGCCTGTCCTATCAAATAATAGTGAAAAATAACGTTGATCTGGAGGAGTGTAGCCCAGAAAAAAGCTTTGCCGAGGGCGCCTTTTCTCTTCCTGTAGAAGAGGATTGTCTCTCTGAATCGGAGTATCTTTTGTTGAGTTGCGATCAAGGGGCTCTTTTCTGGAAGTATTCCAAGAATGATGCCTGCAACAGGGGTGAGAAAAAGAACGAGCAAGCTCAATCCGAAGAAGCCCAAGATCAATGACACCCAGATCACAGGGAATTGCTGGGCCATATCCAGACGTATGAGGGACACACAAAAGGCGAAGAGAAAGAGGACGATGACACCGGACAGGCGTTCGACAAGGACGATAGCCGAAGATTTTATGAGAGACTTTGAATAACGGGAACCATCCCAGATGCGGACGACATCACCGCCGATCCGTGTAGGAAGGAAGAGGTTGAAGAATGATCCAACCAGATAGGATTTTGCCAGAAAACCAATGGGCACCCAGTCATCTTGAGCCTTGATGAGGATTTGCCAGCGTATGGCACTGATCACAAGCCCAAGAGCATGGAGGGAAAAGGATATCCCCAACAGAAGGTGATCTGCCTCTTTGAGCGTGGTGAATATATCTCTGAGGGAGGTCTGGGAGATCAGGATAAAAGCCAGGACGGAGGCGCTGAAAACAAATTTGAGCGTGAAGACAAAGATGTCTTTTTTTTTCGGCATTCAAACTACCTGCGATCTATAATTATTTCTTTTTGAAAAAATAATCCCTCGTGACTTTTCCAAGAAACCCGCTCAACAGGATCAGAGACACCAGGTTGGGAAAGGCCATGAAGGCATTGGCGGTGTCTCCGATGAGCCAGACGATATTGAGATGAACACCCTGCAGGATCGAGCCGACGAACAGCAAGCCGAGAAAGACAGCTCTATAGGAATAGACGACTCCCTCACCGAAGATATACTCCAGGCATTTCTCACCATAATAACACCATCCCAGGAGCGTCGAATATCCGAAGAGGAAGGAACTGAGGGCGATGATATAACCCCCGTTTGGGATCACCGAACCGAAGGCGGCAGCAGTCAGTGCAGTAGAAGTGAGCCCATCTGTGGCACCGAAGGCAGCGGTTTTGAGGTACATCCCCGTGATGACGATTGACAGAGTGGTCAGTGTGTTCACGCACAAGGTGTCGATAAATGTTCCCGTCATTGCGATCAGTCCGTTTTTGGAGGGGTCGGAGGATTTAGAGGCGGATTGGGCGATCCCCGCAGACCCCAATCCCGACTCGTTGGAAAGCAGGCCGCGACGCACGCCGATCTGGATCACCTGCTTCATTGACGTTCCCACCATGGCTCCACCCATGGCTTTTATGGAAAAGGCAGATTTAAAGATAACGGCAAAAGCAGCGGGTAAATTCGCTATGTTAGCGAGAATGACAACGATGGCTCCGCAAAAGTAGAGGATGATCATAGTCGGAACCAGGCGCTCGGATACGCCGCCAATTCTCTTGATGCCGCCCAGGATGACAGCGCCGACCATGGTCGTGATAACCAAACCTGTCAGCCAGAAGGGGACGCCGAACTGGTCGTTGAAAATAAGAGCCATGGAATTGGATTGAGCCATGTTGCCCGTGCCGAACAGACATGCGAAGGCGCCGCAGATGGCAAAAAACATGCCCATGAATTTGGC
>JAGLRY010000102.1 GCA_023135995.1 Candidatus Aminicenantota bacterium
CCGAAGAATCCCTCTGCATATTTTGTGGCCATGCCGAGAAAGCCGGCGATCCACATCCAGACTGGGGCACCGGGCCCGCCGGTCGCAATGGCTGTCGCGACACCGGCGATATTGCCGTTTCCGACTGTAGCGGCGAGAGCGGTCATCAAGGCTGCATAGGGAGAGATGTCTCCCTCTTCTTTCTCAGATTTGTCTTTGTGGAGAGCGCCCTCCAGGACCATTTTCAAGGAAAGGAAAAGCCGGCGCACCTGGATCAATCGACAGACATAGGTCAAAAGCATACCGACACCGAGCAGGAGAAAAACCATGACAGGAAACCAGACAAAATCGCTGAAATCCTTGATGGAAATGAGAAATTTATCCAGAAAAGACAGAGTTATAGAGAGGTTTAACACCATTGTCTCCTCTGGATCTTTGATCTCGATCTCTCGCTCGAAGGGTGTCAACCCATACAGGTCCATCTTGATGACATGCCTGCCTGGAGAAAGATCCGTAAAGGTATAGTTCCCCTCTTTATCGATCTCAGACTTGATAAAAACCTCCTCTTCGATGGGTTTGATCAAGATGGAGCCCTTAGTGTACGGCTCGCCTTTAGGAGAGAGGGTAACCTGGCCCTTAATATCTGCCGCTTCTAGCGTGTGAAGGCCAAAAACAAGCAGAACTAAGATCGTAGAGAGGATGAGTTTTTTTGTCATGTTTTCCGTTATCCTGTAATGATTTTTTTGATGAATATGAGAATGATGATGAGCACGACAGGCGAGAGAAATTTGAGAGAAAACACCCAGAGAGGGCGAATTCTGAAGCGAGGATTTCCCGAACGAACTTCTTCGACGGGTTTTTTGATCCCCCAAATCCAGCCCACAAAAATGCAGATCAAAAGCGCGCCCACGGCTAACGAGATGTTGGCGAAAATGATATCGAATTTGCCCATAAAATCTATATCTGTAAAGAACTTCATCCCTCCTGAAGAGAGGGCGGAGGGAATTCCGAGGATAAATGCAAAACCGCCGAGCAGAAAGGCCGCTTTTTTTCTCGACCAGTTCCGTTCATCGATAAAATACGCAACAGAGACTTCGAGGAGGGATATGGTCGAGGTGATGGCCGCTACTAACAGGAGAGTGAAGAAGAGCATTCCGAAGAAATGACCGCTGGGGATCTTGGAAAAGATCAAAGGGAAGACTTTAAACACCAGTCCTGGCCCGGCGGTCGGAGCGATGCCGGGGATGGCAAAAAGCGTCGGAAAGATGATGAGCCCGGCAAGGAATGCGATGAGAGTATCTGCAAAGGAGACCCATCCCGCGGAGGTCACCAAATTGTCGGATTTGTGGATATAGCTGCCGTAAGTGATCATGATCCCCATGCCTATACTCAGCGAGAAAAACGCCTGGCCAAAAGCAAAGAGGACCACAGTTCCGTTTAGCTTGGAAAAATCCGGCTTCAGATAGAAGGAAATTCCCTCACTCGCACCGGGGAGAGTCAACGCTTTTATCGCCAAATAGATGATCAAGATGAAGAGTACGGGCATCAAAATCTTTGTCCATCTTTCGATACCGCTCTGAACGCCTTTGGAGATGATAAGTGTCGTGATGCCAATGACGACAAAAAAGCAGATAAGGGCCAGCAGAGGATTCGAAACAAAGTTGGTGTATATTTGGTCGCTCATCTGGCTGGTGATGGCTCCCCTAAAGGTCCCGGAAGCGATTTTGACAAAGTACCCTGCCGCCCAACCGGCGATCACGGAATAGTAGGAGAGTATACAGATGCTTGTCAGAAGACCCAGAAAGCCGATGATCTTCCAGGGTTTGCGGGGCTTTATATGTTCGAAGGCTCCGATCGCATTTCGCTGTGTGTGACGGCCGATGATCATCTCCGCCAGCATCACCGTAAAGCCGACAAGCGCAACAGCGAGAATGTACACGAAGACAAAGACAGCTCCCCCGTATTTCCCCACTACCATCGGAAAGCGCCAGATGTTGCCAAGACCGATGGCTGAACCTGTGGCGGCGAAGATGAAGGCGATCTTCGAGCCCCAATGGCCTCTTTGGTTTTGTTCCTGACCGTTCATGCTGTATCGTCTTGAGCGCGTTCTCCCTTAGCCTGAATTATTCATAAAAAATGTCGATACTTTGTTCAACAAAAGCGATATCAATCATTTACATTATTCTTCCAGTAAATCACCTTGACGTTTCCGTTTTCAATGTACTTTCTATTCATGATCGACATTTTTTACCTTTCAGGCGAGCCGATCTCACCGTATAAG
>JAGLRY010000103.1 GCA_023135995.1 Candidatus Aminicenantota bacterium
AACTGGATTTTGAGTCCAGTGCGTCCTTATATAGTGAAATGGATCTCCCATTTCACAAATATTACACAAAAAATGTTGAAAAGCGTTGAAAATAAGGTAATGGTGCTGAAAGTTAAAAACAAAGTAAAGTGCTGGAAATAAGAGGAAACCTCTGGTACGCCCGGACAGATTCGAACTGCCGACCTACTGATTCGTAGTCAGATGGGCTATAAAATCTTTCTTGCTTCTCCTCTGCGCCTTGCCTCTACGGCAACCTCGACTCGTGAATAGTTCAGGCTAAAGGACAGTGCCGTGCTCTGCAATTTTGTAACTCTGCTTGCAGATGACCTCAAATTCACCCAATTCGTTACGCCTCAAGGTATCCACATATTCAATCCCATCCACGAGGATTTTGTTGAACTGAAGTTCATATTCTTTGAGGTGTTCGGGAGCACACAGTGATCCGATCAATTGATTTCCTTCGATTCTTGTCCTAAAACACACAGGGACCTCCAGTGTATTCTTAAACCTCAGGTCCTTATAGCCGTAGGCGGTTGTGGCGTCTGCTCCCAGAGGAGTGTATCTCGTCTCGTCCGTGTAGAGATCGGCAGAATGCGGGTGTCTCTCCACGATACCGAGCCCGCCTGTCAGCGCAAGATGGTAAAGTAATCCGGACAGCTGGCACAGCCCGCCTCCGTAATCAAAATCCAATTGGTTCTTTATGATGTTGATGCCTACTTTATACCCGGCTTTTTCGGTCGGATTCCCCACATAATGCCAGTAGGAGAACATCTCGTTGGGATAAATGGGAAGATCCTGAAATCTGGAGATGGCAATTCGGAGATTGTGTTTTTTATTTTCTGCCCATTCGCTGATGTTAATCGGTTGGGTGATAGTGATCCGTTCAGGCCAAGTTTTAGCTGTCTCCAGTTTCTCCGGAGAATTCTTTGCGAACTTAAAGCATGTGCCAGTGACCAGATCAGTGAAGCCGATCCAGAAGACCCTCATATGAAACCGAAGTATTGAGGGAACCAGAGCTCTGACGATAGTTCTCATTTTCTATGAATAAGTCAGGATATCAAAGTTATCTTAGACAGCAATGGAATATTTGTCAATCGAGGGAAGACATGGCCTCAAGGACGATACTCCGATAGTTCTGGTATTGACCTAAAGCCCGAGACTTGCCATGATATATGAGAAAATACAACAAAAAGGGAGAAATAGTTGTGTCTAACACAAATTTATTTCTGGACCCGCGAGTCATCGATCTTGTCAATACCTACTTAACAAGTAACACAGATCCGGAAACGATCGTGACTCATCATCTCCCTCCAGAAGAACTGCGTTCCAAAATCGACCTGACCCTTGCAGAGCAGGGATGTTCTCTAGACGACCTGTACGTCGCCATCGAACAATACCTGTCTTTTTCAGTAAGGACAGGTCATCGACAGTTCTTCAACCAACTTTGGTCGGGATTTACACTCCCAGGATTCTTGGGCGAACTGTTCGCAAGCCTGGCCAACACGTCCATGTACACCTACGAAGTGGCGCCCGTGGCCACCCTGATGGAAAAAGAACTCATTAATAAATTGGGTGGCATCTGTGGATTCGAAAATCCAGAAGGCCTGTTTGTGACCGGAGGGAGCAATGGGAATCTGCAAGCGATGATGATTGCCCGCAATCGAGCCCTCCCGCGCATGAAAAGCGAGGGGTTTCAAGATCCTTCCGGATTGATCGCATTCGTTTCCGAGGAGGCCCACTATTCCTTCGAAAAAAGCACAAATGTTTTGGGCCTGGGAAGCAATAATCTTCGTAAGATCAAGACCGATGCAGAGGGACGGATGATCCCCAAGGAGCTCGCCATGGCAGTCGAGCAAGGCCTTCAACAAGGAAAACAGCCCTTTTTCGTGGGAGCGACGGCTGGGACAACAGTCAAAGGGGCGTTTGATCCTTTGGAAGAGATCGCCGCGATTGCCAAACAGCACAATCTCTGGTTTCATGTGGACGGCGCTCTCGGAGGAACAGTGATCCTCAGTCCTCGCCACCGCAGTCTTCTCGAGGGCTTGGATAAAGCCGATTCCTTTGCCTGGAACGCCCATAAACTGATGGGGCTTCCGCTGGTCTGCTCGATCCTATTGGTCAGAGAAAAAGGGCACTTATTAAAAACCAACTCTGTTACCGGTGCGGATTATATTTTTCATGACGACGCCTTCGGCTCCCACGACTTGGGCACGATGTCCATGCAGTGCGGCCGAAGAGTCGATGCCCTGAAATTGTGGCTCTCCTGGAAATATTATGGGGATATAGGATATGCCGAGCGGATTGACCGCTTTTTTGAGCTTGCCGCCTTTGCCGAGGAAATCGTCAACCGGACTCCTTCGCTGGAACTCATGGCTCCCCGGTCATCCGTCAATATCTGTTTCCGCTATCTCCCCAACACTTCGAAAGACCTTAATCACTTCAACCTTTATTTGCGGGAGGAACTGGCTCGCACCGGAAAAGCCCTGGTCAATTATGCCCGCTTGAGGGAAAATGTGACCATCCGCCTTGTTATTGCCAACCACGAACTTACGCGGGAGGATGTTTCTCTTTTTTTTGATAATCTTATCCAAACGGCTGAGTCTTTAGATCGCTAAAGCGGTATTAGAGACTGCTGAATGTTGGGTAAAATCTTACTGTCAGGGTGAAATCATTACCGCAGGGGGAATATGCGGTTTCTAAACCACCGGCGGTAGGCCTGCATTTTTTGGCGCTGATCGAGAGGAGCCCTTCTCTTACAGGAGGAGAGTTCTTCACTCCCTTCCGCCGCTCCCCAACGTATTTCCACACAATCGTTGGGATTATAGGCCATCTCCAGTTGTTCCCTGCGCATGAGGATGTCGGCAAGAGTAAGCGTATGAAGAATGCCGTTGCTGCGTGTATAGGCGATGGTGATTTCTTCTGCCCATGTCCTGTGGAGATCTGCCAACTCAGCCTTGAGGGCTTCGGACTTTTTGGACTCCGGGTTGGCAAAGGCCTCTGGATTCCTCAGTACCTTGTCGGGAAAATCCTCGAGTACATCCAATGCGATCAACAAGCGCAAGTCTCGAGATGGCGTAGAAAAATCTTCCCAAGGACCTGAAGTCTGGAATATACTGGCGTCCAGGGGCATGGGAACGACTTGATAGTTTTTTTCTCGCATATATTCTTCCCCATTGGCCACTGCTTTGACTCGTGCCTGGAGGCGTTCTTGGATAGCCTCATGCAGTTCTCGATAGGCACGGACAGGGTCCAGTGGCTGGGGATTGATAAGGCGGTCCATAGTATCATAAAACACCTGGGGGCTCATGTGCTGCTGCTGAAGTGAATAATTTCCATAATCCTGGGATGCTGTGATTTCTTGATTGCTGAGGATTCTGAGCTGACCGTTCTCTTGCACGATCGGCCGGAAGGCTTTAAATCCCGGTTCTCCGATCAC
>JAGLRY010000104.1 GCA_023135995.1 Candidatus Aminicenantota bacterium
GACAATCCCCAGACAGCACCGAGCATGACGATAAATCCTAAATAAGATTTAAGGGGCTTTTTCTCCATATTTCCCTCCGATTAAGTTATATAACTTAAATATTTTTGAATTATAATGCTCTTGGGTGGTTTTGACAACTTTTTCTTTTCGCTTGAAGACGATGTAGGGTCCATTCCCCGAATGGACCTCATTGTATATTGACGGTCCGTTTGGGAAACGGACCCTACATTTTGGTTAATAATTTGAATTCTGGATGGGATTGCGTAGTCTCTCACCCTGTCCGCCGATCTTAAAGGGAAATGAATTGTTGGAGGACAAAGCCAATGAGGGCTGCAACAAGGATGTAGTATGTCATTGGAATCAGGGTTTTTCGGATCAGGAGCCCTTCCCGCCCGAGCAGCCCGACAACCGCAGATGCCGCCACCACATTGTGAACACAGATCATGTTTCCAGCAGCTCCCCCCACAGCCTGAAGGGCCACTATGACGCCGGGGATAGCTCCTGTCTTCAGTGCTGTCGTGAACTGGAAGAGAGAGAACATCATGTTCGAAAATGTGTTGCTGCCTGCGATAAACGCTCCGAGTGCTCCAATCGCCGGGGCAAACAATGTCCATGATTTTCCCACGAGTGCTGCAGCACCTGAAGCCAGAACAACGGGCATTTTATCGTATCCTCCAGGTACACCGCTGTTTATGAAGACCTTAACCATGGGAACAGCAAAACAGAGAGCGATAGTCGGTCCAAGAAGAGTTTTAAATGAACGAACGGTTGCTCTCTTAGCTTGATCAAAGGAAATTCTTTGGATAAAAAACGAGATTATCACAGCAACAAAAAACCAAAAACCTGGAAGAAAGATTGGCTGGAAACTAGTTGAAATGGAAGTCTGAAAAATATTTGTCAGTTGAAGTGAAACACCAGCGAGCATGTTTTTAAGAGGACCCCATAGACGGCTGAGTAGGAGAAAAAACGCCACAAGGATGTAGGGGAGCCATGCAACAAAAACTTTGACCTCCGCTTTTGCGACATCCTTCTCTTCGATCTTTTGGCCGATCCATTCATCCGGCCATGTGTCTTTGGAAGGGAAGTCCCAAATATCCTTGGGGAGGAGTAGTCCCTTCCTTGCTGATGGGATAACGATAGCAAGTCCAACCAGCGATCCCACAAGACTGGGAAACTCGGGCCCGAAGAAAATGCCCACTAGAGTGTAGGGGACCGTGAAACACAGACCAGCAAAAAGTGCGAATGGCCAAATGGAGATACCCTCTGTCCATGAGCGTTTATGACCGAAAAACCGTGTCATCATCATCACCAATATAAGAGGGATAAGCGTTCCCGTAATGCCGTGAATGATTGCCACTTTGCTGCCTATGGTATAGAGATAGGTAGCAAAATCAAGGGAGTGCGATGCCAGGTAACCCGTCACCTCTGGTTGGCCGCTCAATCCTGCATTCACACCGATCAGAATAGGAGTCCCGATCGCTCCGAAAGACACAGGAGTGCTCTGGATGATCAAGGACACCATGACGGCAGCCATGCCCGGAAAGCCGATGGCAACGAGTAGAGGAGCCGCCACAGCTGCCGGCGTTCCGAAACCAGCCGACGCTTCGATAAAGGCTCCGAAGAGGAAGGCAATGATGATGGCTTGAACCCGTCTGTCCGGTGAGATGAGATACATGCTGCGGCGAATGGAGGAAATGGCTCCACTCTCCTGCTGGAGATTGAGGAGGAGGATGGCGCCGAGAATGATATAAAGGATAGACCCTGCTGTGACTAGACCGTCGATCGAAGCTGCGGCTATCTGTAGGACGGGTGCTTTCCAGATGCTGAATGCTAGAAGACAAGTAATCAGGAAGGCAACCGGCATGGCTTTCGTCGCTGGCCATCTGAACAGAACAATGAGCACAAAAACAGTTAGGATTGGTAATAATGCCAGAAACGCCATGGGTGCATAAAAATTATCTGAGTCTGGCAAAGATGTCAAATTCTTACTGGGTGATGTAGAGGTTTACTCTGGGATAAAAAATTGATATAAGATTACTCATGGGGAAAAAATGTAGGAGGCAGCAATGATTAGTTATATAAAATTCATGATTATGCTAAGTCTTTTTATCTTATTGCTTGGAGGGTGTGTACAAAAAGAAGACTTTAATGTTGTTTCTCCCAATGGAAAGGTGAGTGTAAAGTTCTCTGTTCTTGATGGTGTGGCGCAGTATAGTGTTTCTTACAATAACGCTGGGATCATTGAGCCATCCTCGCTGGGATTTCAGCTTAAGGATTCACAGCCAATTCGTGATGGCATAAAGGTGATCGGGACAGAGCGGGATACCTATGACCAAACCTGGAAACCGGTTTGGGGGAAGAGAACCGAGATAAGGAATTTTTACAATCAGATAACTGTTAATCTGCAGGAGAGTGAATCTCCATCGCGCAAGATCGATATGGTTTTTCGGGTTTATGATGATGGTGTGGCGTTCCGCTATTTTTTCCCCGAGCAGGAGAGTATGTTCGATCTGACTATTCAGTCTGAGGATACTTCCTTCAACTTCAGTGAAAACTTCAATTGTTATGCCCTTCAACTGGGAGGCTATACGACTCCCTATGAGAAGGAATTTGATGAAATTGTCTTAGAGGACATCGACTCCGAGTCTATTATAGGATTGCCTTTGCTTCTTCAGACTTCTTCGTGTTGGATGGCGGTCACTGAAGCAAACCTCACAGACTACGCAGGGATGTATCTCTCACCAGCTGAGGAAAATTCCAGAACGCTAGTTTCCAAACTTTCACCTCTCCCTGGAGATCAGGATTTAGCCGTCCGGGCGTCTGTTCCACACAACACACCATGGAGAGTCCTCATGATCGGTGAGAGGCCCGGCGATCTCATTGAATCCGACCTGATCGAAAATCTCAATGAGCCGACGACGTTCGAAGATGTCTCCTGGATCAAGCCCGGACTCGTTCTTTGGCCATGGTGGAATGGACGGCTGCCCTTCGGCGAACCGCATACCGTCCAGATGATTCACTACATCAATTTTGCCGCCAAGCATGGCATTCCCCATCTTCTCGTCGATGCGGGCTGGTATTCCCTGGAGAGGGATGCCTGGAAAAATCCTGACAGCGAAGATATCCTGACTATGGAAGAGACGCGAAAGAATAAATATAACATTCATGCCGTCATTCAGTATGGCAAAGATAAAGGTGTGGATGTGCATCTCTGGGTCCATGGGGCATCTTTGCAAAGGCAGATCGATGACGCTTTGCCCTTATACGCAAAATGGGGAGCTGTGGGCATCAAGGTGGACTCATATGGCCGGGACGATCAGGAGTGGGTCAATTTTGTGCACGAGTTTGCCCAGAAGGCTGCAGACAATCGTTTGATGGTCAATTTCCACGGAGCCTACAAACCTACAGGAATACGTGTGACTTACCCGAATTTTATGACGCGCGAGGGCATTCTGGGGCTCGAACACAGCAAATGGTCCGACAAACCCACTCCAAAGCACAATGTCACCATCCCCTTCACTCGAATGCTGGCAGGACCAATGGATTATACGCCAGGAGCCTTTGATCTGGACGGGACTGAGAAAAGCTCCAAACAAGTCCACGGGACGAGAACTCACCAACTGGCGATGTATGTGGTCTACTATTCTCCCCTTCAAATGGTGCCGGACTATCCCGAAGCGTATGAGGCGGCGCCCGATGAGTTTGCTTTTATTAAAAATATTCCCACAGTCTGGGATGATACAAAAGTTTTGGCCGGACATCCTGGAGATTTTATTGTTATGGTGCGACGAAAAGGGGAGAGGTGGTATATGGGAAGCATGACCGATGAAAATCCACGCAAACTCAGTGTCCCCCTAAGCTTTCTCGATCAGGGAATGAAATATACGGCCACAATATATTCGGATGCCCTGGATGCTGACAAATACCCCGAACATGTGATCATGGAAAAGATCGATGTCACATCATCCACAGTTCTGTCCGTAGTGATGGTCGGGGGTGGGGGCCACGCCGTCTCACTAAAGCCCGTTGAGACCTCTGACTAAATATCTGAAACAAAGAAGAAACGGATTCGGCCAAGCGTGTTGACTATATAAAATAGGCGTGTTCAAATTGAGAAGACAGGCTGAAATATCTATCCACAATGAGATGTGCAGGTTTTGGATTGAGAAGGTCCCAATGTTAAGGAAGCTGACGATCGGATGTGTTGTTGTTTTTTTGATGTGGTTTTGTTCTGGAAAGAATACAACGGAAGTAGAGGTCATTGAGGGAACTGATTCTACGCCAGCAGTGTCTGGGAGTGGAATGGTCAGTTCTGCCCATCCTTTGGCTACTGAAGCCGGCCTCCAGACCCTCAAAGCAGGAGGGAATGCCTTTGATGCAGCCGTGACTATTGCCTCAATCTTAAATGTTGTCGAGCCCATGATGTCCGGGATCGGGGGCTATGGGACGATCCTTGTCTATGATACAAAGATCAACACAATCCGCTTCCTCGATTCCAGCGGGAAAATACCGATGGATGTGGATTCAGATGTTTTCCGTGCAGCCGCTCCAAACTATGAAGAGAATCGTCGGGGACCGAAAGCTGTCTCCACTCCGGGAAATGTCAATGCCTGGCGGGCCATGTCCGCGGAATATGGAAATTTAGAGTGGCCGCAACTTTTTGAACCCGCGATAAAAGTTGCCAGCGAGGGATTTTCCATCAGTGAAGGATTGTCCCGTACGATCGAACGGGCTTTTGATTCTTTTCCTGATCACGCTAAAGCTTTTTATGGGAAGGATGGTGAGCCGCTCAAAGCTGGCGATCTATTGATCCAAAAAGATTTGGCCAAGACTTTAAGACTTATAGCGGAACAAGGGGGTAAAGTTGTTTATAGTGGAGAAATCGGCAAGGCCATCGCCGCAGAAATGAAAAAATCCGGTGGATTTTTATCCATAGACGACCTCATCGCTGACAAACCCGAATGGTGGGAGCCCATCCATATCAACTACAGAGGATATGAAGTCTACACCGCCTCGCCTCCATCCACAGCCTTCCCATCCCTCATAAGGCTGGGCTTGATGAGCCGTTTTGATGGGCCAGAGTTGGGCCACAACTCCACTGCATATCTTCACCGTTTTACCGAAGTCACAAAACATGCCTTTTGGTGCCGGTTGGCTTATGCCGGCGACCCCGAGATCAATCCTCCACCTTTAGAGAAACTGCTCTCTGAAGCGTACTGGGATAAGGCTGTATCAGAGGTCGATCTCGAAAAAGCGACATCCTTTGTGCAGCCTGATGTGACCATCCAAAAAAATAGCCATACGACGCATTTTGTCGTCGCAGATCAATGGGGAAATATCGTTTGTGCCACTCAGACACTCGGGAATGCCTTCGGCAGCAGGATCATGCCCGAAGGTACAGGTGTTTGGCTGAACAATTCTCTCGCTTACTGCACGTTTGAGCCCAAGGGCAATCCCATGGACGCGCATGCCGGCCACAGAAAACTATCCGGCGATTGCCCGACGATCATCGTGAAAGATGGAAAACCATGGGTGGCAATCGGCACACCCGGAGGCCACACGATCGGACAAACCGTTCCCCAGATGGTGATGAACATCATCGATTTTGGGATGAATGTGCAGGAAGCGATCGCCGCGCCAAGAGTCAGCTTCTCAGATCCAGATTCTTTGCTTGTGGAATGGGATGTTCCTGAAGAGGTCCAGAAGGGATTGGCAGCAATGGGTCACAACTTGAGGGAAGTCGGTGGCTTGGGAAACGCCCATGGCCTGATGATCGTGTATAACGCTGATGGAAAGCCTATCCTGTTCGAGGGCGGTGCCGACCCTCGTGGAAGGGGCAAAGCCGCAGGGTATTAATATCTTCGAGTGCTATTTGTGTATATTGAATAAAATATATCCGAATCAAGTATTATAAATATAGAAATTGAATAGCTGGTAAGCACCCCAAAAACTGTGATTGCATGAATTTATATTACGTTATTAAGTGGCACAATTGTGTGGTGGAGAAAACCGTGTGTAGGATTGGACAGGCATGATACATTTCTATGTAGGGTCCGGTCCCCGAACGGACCGTTTGGGAAA
>JAGLRY010000105.1 GCA_023135995.1 Candidatus Aminicenantota bacterium
TTTCGAAATCACCAATTGGGACACTTGGAGGTCAGTCATCATGGTTTTGGGAGTGCTTCCAAATAGCGGTAATGACTTGACTCAGAGGAGAACCATGAAAAAAATTGGCATCAAGAGAATCGCTTTTGTTTGTATTTGTGTGTCGTTAGTTTTTGTCTGGCTTCCCGATGTTTTTGCTGCCAAGTCTTACAGAATAACCGGTGTGACCATCGATGCGCAGCTGCAGCCGGACGGCAGTATGGATGTCATTGAATCCCGTACGTTTAAGTTCTCCGGTTCTTTCAGTTTTGTCTTCAGGACACTAACGGCTCAAGGCCGCGTCACATTTCAGGATTTTAATGTGTCGGAAAATGGAAGCTTTTATGAACTCTCAGATTCGGGACGTCCGGGGACCTATCGTATCACTCGACCGTCGGGACAGATTGAGGTCCGTTGGTTTTTTGATGCGAATAATGAATCCCGGACATTCGATTTTCATTACCGTGTATTAAACGCCGTAGCGCGTTATGAGGATGCAGCGGTTCTGTATTATCAGTTCATCAGCGGGGAATGGGATAGAGTGAGTCAGAACGTCCGTCTGCATGTGAAACCTCCAGGAAAATTTTTGCAATCACAGCTCAATGAATGGCTCCACGGTCCGCTCTGGGCTGAATCACGGATCGAGGTCGATGGATCGATCACAGCATGGTGTGAGTATCTCCCTAGTCGTACCTATCTCGAGATCCGAGCGCTTTATCCTCCTGAGAAATTCCCCGGCGCAGCAAATTATGCGGGAACCGTAAGAGACCGCATCATGGAAGAAGAAGCCCGTTTGGCAGAAGATTCCAACCGAATGCGGGAAGAAGCTGTCAGGAAACGGGAAGAGGCTGTCCGGAAGATGGAAGCCAGAGAACAAAGGCAGGAACAGGGGAAGTGGATCGTGATCGTTCTGAGTGCGTTGGGCCTTGGGTTTGCTTGGCGTAACTATCGAAAGTATGGACAGAGGTCGTCCCTGCCGCCGTCTGTCAAGTATGCTTCTGATGTTCCGGAGAAGATCCCGCCAGCCCTGGTGGGTTATCTCCTGAGCAGCCGGGAGATTTATGGTGGAGCCCTTGTTTCCACGATGATGGACTTGGCCCGGCGTGGTTTCATCAATCTGAGGGAAGATCAAGAAGAAAAGAAAAAACTGTTTGGAGGGACACGAACAGTCACGAACTATACCTGGGACTTGAACCGCAAATACTGGCGGGAACACTACACAGACTTGGAAGTTTATGAAGAGGATCTTCTCCGGTTTATCTTTGATGACCTTGCCGGGGGAGGAGATTCCATAGATATCAAAGAGATCAAAAAAAAGCAGACTCAATTCACGAAGTTCTTCCGGGAATGGAAGAAGGAGGTGAAAAAACTCGGTGATTCGAGAGAGTGGTTTGACAGAGAGAGTAACCGAGGCATGTATTATTCTCTAGCGATCGGGATTGTGATGCTAATCCTTTGCGGTGTGGCGGCTTATTTCATCGGGATCTGGGCGATCGTCCTTGGAGCCGCCTCTGTAGCTGTGTTTATTCTCAGCTTCTTGACCCCACACCGGACCAAAGAGGGGGAAATGCTTGCCAGGCATTGGAAGGCGCTCAAGAGATATTTACTGAAATACCACTACAGGTCGATGGACAAGAGCGCCCTACTCAACCGGATCGATGATTATCTGGTATATGGGATCGTTTTAGGGCTGGGGCAAAAAATCTTCAAAGAACTGGCCGCATATATTCCTGCAGAGGAGTATCAACGTTATGTCCCCTGGTATGTTTATCACGGGACAGGGACAGGTGCGTTCGCTCCCGACGCTTTTGCCTCGGCGTTTTCATCCATGGTTGCAACGACAACTTCCTCTATGAGCACGGCCTCCGGAGTCGGGGGAGGAGCCTCGGCAGGGGGTGGTGGCGGTGCGAGTAGCGGTGGTGGCGGCGCCGGATAAGACTGTTCGATGTATGAGTTTTTGAATGTCTTTTTCTTCGTTTTTCATTCCTCACTGATTCTTTTTATCCTTTTGGGTTGGCTCTGGACAAAGACCCGAAAAATCAACCTGGCGGTTGTGTTATTGACTGCGTTCTTCTGGTTTATTCTGGGCATCTGGTATGGATTCGGCTACTGTCCCTGCACGGACTGGCATTGGCAGGTGAGGATGAGATTGGGGTATTATGATATGCCCTCATCGTATCTGACTTTCCTTATTCGCTCACTCACGGGATGCGATGTCAATAAGACGCTCATCGATGTTTTTGCTGTTGTGTTTCTTCTCCTGTCCATATGTGCTTCTGTGGTGATAAACTATCGCGACTGGAAGAATCGAAAAAGGCAATGAGATTTATTCCTGGAACTTTTTTGTGAAAAAAAACGTATATTTACTTGACCTGGATTATTCACGAGTCGAGGTGGATTTAGTGGTTAGGTTGGGTCGGCGCAAGGCGCAAAGGATGCAGCTTTTATGAATAGTTCAGGTTGAAATATGGGTGAGTATTATGCTAAATCTATATATTCTTAAAGTGGATGGAGGTTCTATGAGAAAATTCACATCAATCCTTGCGGTTTTTGCGTTTATTTTTGCTTTGTCATCCGGTTTTGCCTTCTGTCTGGCCGATGATATCAGCGGCACCTGGGTGGGAGAGACAGAGGTTCCCGATCAGGGA
>JAGLRY010000106.1 GCA_023135995.1 Candidatus Aminicenantota bacterium
GCTGAGTGCGAAGACCTGGAGTATAAAGATAACGTACTGACCTTTAATTTTTCCATTTATGATGGGTATTCCCCCATGACCGTCTACATAACTTTAGAGGTTGATGGGGACACCATGACAGGACAGTGGGAAACAGTGGAAGGAGATACCGGCGCAATCAATATGGAAAAAAAGGAGTAACTTTAGACTTTGGCCGCAAGCTTCTAACCAGTATATTTTTGACATCACTTTTCCCCTCTGATATATATTTCCACATGCGTTTTCTGTTCAGAAGGGAATTCTATCTCCAGGGAAAGACTCTACAGTTCCTAGTTTGGAGCAAGATAAAATAAGGTCGTTTTAAGAGAGAGGTGGATGTCATGGATCGATTAAAAAGGCTGAACACGGGATTCCGGAAGCTTGGCATAGGTGTTTTAATTCTATTTTTAGTCCTTTCTTTAAGCCTGGCGCATCCTCTTCCCAAGGCCAAACCAGAGAAAGTCGGAATGTCTTCGGCGAGGCTTAACAGAGTGAAAGCTATCATACAGGAAGCCATTGAGCGTAAGGATTTTCCTGGCGCCGTGCTTTTGGTCGGGAGGAAAGGTAAGATCGTCTTCCATCAATCCTTTGGAAACAGCCAGTTGATTCCCGCGTCACAACCCATGAGCACCTCGATGATTTTTGACCTTGCCTCCATCACCAAACCCGTCGCGACGGCCACATCCATTATGATCCTTGTCGAGCAGGGCAAAATTCGCTTATGGGACAAAGTTAAGGATTTTATCCCTGAATTCAAACCTTATGTCAGCGATGTTGGTCAAGTGCCTGAAGAAATCAATGAGCCGCAGGACGCCCGTCTCTGGCATTTGCTGACCCACACTTCGGGTTTACCCCCCTATACAGATGCGGAGGAGGTCGCTCAGAGGTTCGGTGATCCTTTATCCACAGAAACATTAGTGGATCACATCGCCCAATTAGAGAAGTCCGGCCCCCCGGGTGAGGCCTTCCATTACAGTTGTCTCGGATTTATCAGCCTTGCGTCTATCATCAAAAAAGTCACGGGACAGACAGTTGCTGAGTTTGCCGCAGAAAACATATTTTTGCCATTAAAAATGAAGCGCACTTTTTTTACTCCCTCTGCGGAGTTCCATCATCTGTGTGTTCCCACAGAAGTCGTGGATGGCAAACCTCTGCTCGGCATCGTTCATGATCCTTTGGCGCGCTTACAGGAGGGTATTTC
Source organism: Candidatus Aminicenantota bacterium (assembly GCA_023135995.1). GTDB lineage: Bacteria > Acidobacteriota > Aminicenantia > Aminicenantales > Aminicenantaceae > WTAW01. Next base: position 1,220 of record JAGLRY010000106.1, read on the forward strand.
TGGCAATGCGGGACTGTTTTCGACGGCGGGAGATCTGGCGATTTTTGCGCAAATGATATTGAACAAAGGAGAGTTCAAGGGGAAGAGGATTTTAAGTCCGCTCGCGGTGGAGCGGATGACATCCGTGTATCCAGAGGTCGCTTTTGCTGGACGCGGATTGGGATGGGATCTCGATTCTTCCTTTTCTACCAACAGCGGGGACTTATTCGGGCCCGATTCCTTCGGACACACAGGCTACACCGGAACCTCCATCTGGATTGACCCTGAAACAGAGACCTTTGTGATATTCCTGACAAACAGAGTCCATCCTGACGATGGAAGCTCTGTTGCATCCATGAGGAGCCGGGTCGCCAACATCGTCGCCAGCTCCATCATCGAAAAAAGGTGACAAAAAAGGGACAGTCATTTTTATTGTAGGGACCGTTTCCCAAACGGTCCGTTCAGGGAACGGACCCTACATCTGAATGAAGTTGACAGGTACATTTTCCCCAATGCTTTTGACAAGTTTGGATTCCTTTGGTATAAGCATTCTCTTAGTAAGGACATACGCCCTTCTGAAACGGGCTTTATTTTGAATTTTGATCTGAGGATCGATGTGAAGTTATGGAAGCTTTAAAAAAACACCATCTTCTTTTTATCTTCTCGTTACTTTTTTTTCTTGTTATTCTTCCCTTCTCATGCCAAAAAAAATCTCCAGAGCCGGTGACGATTCACTTGCTTCACTCCAATGATACACATGGGGCATTCCTGCCTTACAATTACATGGTCGGTGAAACAAAAAGACTTGTCGGGGGGATGGAGACGGTGAGTCACTATCTGAGTGAGATCAGGAAGTCACCTGGAGAAGTTTTGTTGGTGGATACGGGTGACGTTATGACCGGAACTCTTGCGACACAGCTGGAGTACAAGGGAGTTATCGGCGGCGCCATGATGCAGTTCATGAACTTGCTGGGTTATGACGTATGGTGTTATGGAAACCATGCTTTTGATAAGGGTCAGGAGAATGCCAAGGGCCTGGAAAGACTGGCCAACTTTCCCACTGTTCTGACGAATATCGTGTACAAAGAAAACGGCGAACTTTTTGCTGAAAAACCCTATGTGATCTTGGAAAAAGCAGGCCTAAAAATAGGCGTTATTGGTGTCATGGAAGAAACTTTCCTTATAGAAGTGGATAAGAAACAAACCGTTGGCCTCGAAGTTTTGCCCATGGTGTCCACCCTTAATTCATATATTCCTGAATTGGATAAAAAGACAGACCTCATAATCGTCCTTGCCCAGGCCAAGTATGATTCAGGGAAACAGATCGCAGAGGAAGTGCCGGGAGTTGATGTGGTCTTGCTCGCGGATGGCCGATTTGAATTTGAGGAGATCAATGGGGTTTTGGTCAAATCGTCTCGAGGAAACCTGAGAACGTTGGGATCGTTGGTCATAACAGTCCAAGATGACAGGATCATCGATTATAAAGAAGAACTTGTATGGCTCTGGGCGGATATCGATATGAATCCTTCACCGGAAATCAGCGCATTGATCAAAGAGATCCAAAATTCGATCAAAGAGGAATACAATCGTAAGATCGGTGTTTGCGAATTTGATAAGACGCGTGATTCCCATCCTGTAGAAAGTGTCCTCGGGAATTGGATCACAGATGCCATGCGGTGGAAAACCGGGGCTCAGATCGCTTTCCAGAACAGCGGCGGGATCCGGGCCGATATCCTATCAGGCCCGATAACGATAGCGGACATATATGAAGTGTCTCCTTTTAATAATGTTCTCATCGTTTTTGAATTGACGGGTCAGCAAATCAAAGAGGTCCTTGAGTGTGACATAGAGAGGGGATGGGACAGGCTCCAGGTCTCAGGAATCACGTATCGGCACTATAAGAAAGGTGCTAAGCCAGAGGGAGAGAGAGTCGATTATGTGGAAGTCGATGGTGAGGTTGTAGTCGATAAAGGCCAGATCCTCCTCCCCGACAAGGTCTATTCAGTCACGAGTAATGACTATGTTGTCGGACAGGCCAAGGACAAATATTTTAGCTTCCCTATCTCGGAATCGAAAGACACTGGATTTCCCCTGAATCAGGTGCTTGTGGAATGGCTTGAGCAGAATGAAGTTCTTGTTTGTGAGATTGAGGAGCGGATTCAAATCATTCAGTAATGTGAATCCACCAAGACCTCTTCCCCGAGTTTTCCGATTTCAGGTAGGGGTTTATGTGTGGAATTATCCGCACGGATAATCCTTATGGCACGAATGCGGATGGCTTGAGCGGCAAGAATATCCCCATCGGAATCGCCGTAATAGATCTGGATATTGTTCTCTTGCAAGGGAGCGATTTTGGGATTATCTCCGGGATTTGCTCCACAAAATATCACTGGATTGGGATTATCCAGTTCGAAGGTCCTTGCCAAAAGTCCGGTCAGAGTTTCAGTCTCTGTAGGGTTCCTTCCTGTGATAAAGAAAATATTATCGCCACGATCTTTGTGGAAAGCGATGAGTCGTCGTGTGCTCTCTTTGGGAATGCTGAAGCCGTCGAGACCGTTGTTCAAATCCATATGGAACTCTGGATTGGATAGGTAATCTTTGCTTCCAGGCGAATATTTCTGCTGCCCGTAGTAATAGGCTGGGCTTGAAAAGAGGACGGTGTCATCTATATCAAAACCCACATTCATCGCTGGTTGGTTCTGTAAGCTGATCGAGATGTCTTCAAACGTCACCCACCGGATTTGGTCCTCTTGAATGGCTGGGGAACAACTCAAGCAAGCCAAAATGAAAACGATCGCGATTATCTTTTCCTTGCCGATCATCTCTATGACTCCTCTATACGCTCATATGGGAAATACTTAACCTGGATTATAATGACTTCAACAGTATCAGTAAAGAGCCTTTCTTTGTTCCTTCGTCTTGACGTCTTCGGTTATTAAGCATATATATGTCTTAGAATCTGGGGAGAGATGTCTGTCATAAAATAAGGATAGGGAGAGAGATGAGCCGAATACGCAGCGCCATTGTTTTGTCTGACCTGCATCTGGGAAGGGAAATGAGCTATCTCTACACAAAAGATGAGAGGTTCAAAAAGAACAGTCTGGCTCTCCAGGGGTTGCTTTCGGAGCTGGGACCTCAGAACGAGGTCATTCTCCTCGGCGATTTTCTGGAGCTGGCCATAGGATCTCTGGATGAAGTCTATCAAGATGCCCGGGAATTCTTCTCTTTGCTCGCCGAGACTGGCCCCTACGAACGGATCGTGTTTATCCCGGGAAATCATGACCATCATTTTTGGAGGGAGCTTGTCGAAGAGGTCTTCATCAACGAACGCCTCCGGAGGAGCTTACCCCCTCCCGGACATCACAAATACCCCAGATGTTTTGTGGATATGCGCTTTTCGTCCGCAGACTCGGATCCTGCGTCTCCTATTGCGCTCACAGAAGTGTGGCCAGACAATAAACCCATGCCTGAGATTGTTGTCAAATATCCCCACCATTTTGCCAGCATCCCATCGAACGAAGGGAAGGATAATCATTATCTGTTCACGCACGGGCACTTTTTGGAAGATCTGTTCAAGCCCGTGAACTATATCATTCAACCGGCTCATCTGGAAGAGTTAGAAGCATTCAATAATTTCTGGCTGGAATCCTTCGACTACCACATATGGCATGCCGGAAGACTTTCGAATTTTGTCTGGAAGTTTGTACAGAGTTTTCAGAGATGGGGAGCCAAAGACAATCCCGAAATGGAAAACATGATCGATGAGATCTTTCATCAGCTCAGGGAAAAAGGATATCTCAGCTGGCTGAGTGCATGTGTGCTGAAACGTTTCATGAAGGGGAAGATCAGAAAAATTTCATGGAATGAAAACAGTGGATTGTATAAAGCTGCAGTAGACGAGAAATTGATCAGGAGCATTGAAGATTATATCGGGCGTTATATCGTCTCCCGCTATCAAAAGGGGAGAGCGAAAGATTTGGACCTCCCGGCGGATTCAGATATTCCCATGCCTTTCACTTTTGTCTTCGGCCACACACACATCCCGATCAAAGATGAGGATATGGAAAGATCCAGGGCGGTCGTCAATAGCAAAGTCTATCCGCTCTTGAACACAGGCGGATGGCTGCGCACAGATGGACCGGGAATCGCGGGCGGCGAGAACGCGGGTGTTTTAGTGATCAACGAAACAGGAGCGTTCTGGAAGTCACTTGCCGGTCAGTTGGAATAGAAAATGTGCCAGGCAACATCTCCTCGCCATCGCGCGCAAAAACAAACGAATTTGAAACCACCCCAAATCACCGCGAATTTCATCCTTAAGGGTGATTGCACTTTTTTTTAGTTGTTGGTATAAAAAGATCAAGAGATAGCTATGCGCTTATTGAGTTTTAAGCCTCTGGGGTAGAATTTTTACAAGCGTCTCTAGCATCAAATAGAGCTGGTTATGACGGAGAAAAAAGGAGCAGAGAATAATCCTCAAGACGACTTAATCGCTCTCCGCAAAAGAGTCGTCGAGCTTGAAAATGCCCTCGTCGCATCCCAGAAAAAGGAAGAGGAGCTCCGCCGGTCCGAAGAGAAGTACCGGGCGATCTTTGAATCCTTCTACGATGTGTACTACCGAACGGATAAAGATGGAAAGGTCATCGATATCAGTCCGTCTATCCATTCTCAAGCGGGATACGATCCCAGTGATATCATCGGCCATCCCGTGACCGTTTTTTTTGTCGAACCATCAGCCCGTGATGTTTTTATCCAAAAGATCAAAGAAACAGGATGGATCAACGATTACGAGATAAAGCTGAAAAGCAAGAGTGGAACACCGATTGAAACATCGGTAAGCGCCCGGATTGTGCTGGATGAAAACCAAGTCCCTTCTGGTATTGAAGGCATACTTCGCAACATTACCGAACGAAAACGCATCGAATTAGCCCTCAAAGATTCAGAACAAAAATACCGAGATCTTGTGGATAATGCCCTTGTCGGCGTATACAGGACCAATCTCTCAGGCGATATCCTTTTTATCAATGAGGCTTTCTCAGACCTGTTGGGCTTCTCATCACCGGAAGATATGATGAAAGAAGGAGTCTTGGTCAGGTACAAGAACCTTGAGGACCGTGATCTGTTCATCGAGAAACTCAAAGAAAAAGGAAGACTAAGCTATTATGAGGTCGAATTGTTGACCAATTCAGGCGAGTCGAGAAATGTTCTCCTCAGTGCCACTCTCGCAGGGGACGAAATCATAGGAATGCTGATGGACGTTACTGACCGGAAAAAAGCCACTGAGAAGATCAAAGCCGCGCTGAAAGAAAAGGAGATCCTCCTCCAGGAATTGCACCATCGCGTGAAGAACAATATGCAGGTGATCTCAGGGCTGATCGAGCTCCAGTCGCAGCAGCTCCATGACGAGAGCTCTCGTGAGATCTTCAACGAAACCAGAGATCGCGTCAGTTCGATGGCTCTGATCCATGAAAACCTCTACAAGGCCAGCGACCTGGGAAACATCAACTTTGTCGAATACGTAAAAACACTGACAACACATTTGTTTTACTCCTATAACGTGGATTGTGACGTCATTCAGCTCAAGACCGATGTCAAAGATGTGTTCTTGGATGTCCAGGTGGGGATTCCCTGCGGATTGATCATCAATGAACTGGTCTCAAACACTCTAAAACATGCCTTCCCTGGGGATCAACATGGGGAAGTCTGTGTTTCCCTATTCCCGGAGGGTGAAGGTCAGTACACCTTGATCGTGAAAGACAATGGCACAGGATTTCCCAAAGATCTGGACTTCAGGAAGACCAAGTCTCTCGGGATGCAGCTAGTGACAATGCTGGTCGACCAGCTTGAGGGAACCATCGCAATGGAGAGCGACGGAGGAACAGAATTTATCATCTCTTTTTCAGAGAAAAAGGAGGGCAAATCATGAGAGCACACGCCTTTACTATCGTAGATGTGTTCGCAGAAAAGAAATATGCAGGGAACCAATTGGCCGTATTCAGGGATGCGGGGGATCTTTCTGATGAAGAAATGCAGCTCTTTACCAAAGAAATGAATTATTCTGAAACTACGTTCATCCTTTCCGATAAGAAACGGAAGGGCGGCTATGATGTCCGCATTTTTACCCCTGCCGAGGAGATCCCCTTTGCCGGCCATCCCACTCTTGGCACAGCTTTTGTCATCCAACAGGAAATCATCCGGAAACCCATCGAAAAAGTGATCCTCAATCTGCGCATTGGACAGATTCCTGTCGCTTTGAGCTTTAGCAAAGGAGAAGTGGACGATCTATGGATGGAGCAGAAACAGCCTGAATTCGGGCCGGAGTTAGATAAAGCTATAATAGCAAAGGCTCTGAGTATTGAAGAGACGGATATCCATGATAAGTTTCCCGTTCAAGAGGTCTCCACAGGCCTTCCTTTTATGATCGTCCCTTTGAAGACGTTGGAAGCTGTTAAAAAGGCGAGGATCAACAGAGATGTTTTTTTTGGATTGATCGCCGATACCGAGGCTAAAGCTCCGCTTATCTTTTGTCCGGAGACATATAATCCAAAGAATGATCTGAACTGCAGAGTTTTTGTTGACTATTATGATATTCCCGAAGATCCAGCGACAGGTAGTGCTAACGGATGTCTCGCCGGGTACTTGGTGAGACACCGCTACTTTGGGGAAAACCGCATCAATGTGCGAGTCGAACAGGGATACGAGATCGGACGGCCATCGCTCCTTTATCTCAAAGCTGAAGAGAATGCAGATGCGATAGACGTGTTTGTCGGTGGCAAAGTGTTCAATATCGCCAAAGGCGAATTTATTTGAATCTGAGACGCTGCAATTATTCTAGTTTGACATTTTTTGTTTAATTGTGCCAATGGGAGGATGGAATGAAATCAATCCGTTTCATCATATTATCGATCGTTGTCGCGTTTTTGATTCAATCTTCCTGGCTGATGGCCGACTCTGTTCGTTCGGGGCAGAAAAGAGTCGACGGCGTTCAGGTCTTCTGGTTGAGCAATGACCAGATCCACTGCTCGGTGTCAGTAGAAAACGGCATCCTCAGGCAAGATGAGCTCATGCCACTCCCGGAATGGATCGCAAAGTATGGGGCCCAGTTCCTCGAAGTGAGAACAGATGCGGATTTTGCCCTAGATCTGATGTGGGCGAGGTGGAAGGCTCCCGGTAAAGCGAGCAACGCAGAGAATCCTGTCTTTTTGACAAAGAAAGACTTCCGGATGGTG
>JAGLRY010000107.1 GCA_023135995.1 Candidatus Aminicenantota bacterium
GAGAAGGGATTCCGTTGGAGGTAAAAATCACGTATCGTGTCGAGCCCGATACGTTTTATGTGCGCCGACGACTGGCTGTTCGGGATATGGAATTCGGTTCTCACTTCCTTCGATGGATCTGGCCCCGGAGAGGCCTTATACCGGGGATGACGTCGCTCATAAAACCTGGAGGGTTCGGCCAGCCTGTTGCCTTCCGCCAGGGAGATGGGGGTGCTTTTTTTGGCTTGGAGTACCCCACGGCAGAGAATTCCCTCCGGCACACCACCGCAGGGAATCTGGAGTTGAAATGCGGGCAGGTGATCGGAGAGCGCATCGGCAAGCCTTGGGTTGAATGCGAGTGGGTCGTCCAAGGGCTCTCGCCCAATGCCCAGGTCAAACAGTGGTTCTGGAAATATCTGGACAGTATCCGTGTCGCACCCCTTAAGCCTTATCTGCTTTATAACAGCTGGTACGACCTGCGAGCTCCGGTTATGGTCGAAGATCCGGCGCGATCTCTTACCGAGGGAAACATTCTTCGGACAATAGAGTCCTTTCGGCGACGGATGGTGATTGAACGCGATCTCAAACTGGATGCCTTTGTTCTGGACGATGGCTGGGATGTTTATCAAAGCGACTGGATGTTGAATGCCGAACAATTCCCAAATGGTCTAGCGCCAGTGTCCGCGGCTTTACAGCGCATGGGGAGTCAGTTGGGGATATGGATCGGCCCAACAGGCGGTTATTCTCATAGGGATTGGCGAATCGGATGGATGAAGGCCAATGGATACGAAGTTGTCGGAGATCAGTTTTGTGTGGCCGGGGATAAGTATCACGCCCTTCTTAAAGAACGCATCACAAATTTTGCTCGGAATGATGGTACCCGCTATTTCAAGTGGGATGGGATTCAGTTCTCCTGCAGCGAACCCAACCATGGCCATCTTCCGGATGTGTATTCCCGGCGAGCTGTGATGGAAGCCGTGATTGACCTCTGCCGCACAGCTCGTGCGGAGAGCTCCGATGTTTTTCTGAACATCACATCCGGAACGTGGCTGAGTCCCTGGTGGTTGAAATACGCCAACACCATCTGGATGCAGGGCTCGGATTATGGCTATGCAAACGTCCCTTCGATCAGCCAGCGGGATCGTGCCATGACCTATCGAGATACCATCCTCTACGATGATCTGGTGGACAAGAAATTTTGGTTCCCCATCGCCAACCTCATGACCCACGGCATCATCAAAGGGCATCTCCAGAAACTGGGAGGGGAGGCCGAGCCGCTCGATAAATTCACTGACAATGCCTTGCTCTATTTTGCGCGTGGGATATCCATGGGTGAGCTCTACATTTCGCCCGATCTGCTCACAGATGAGGAATGGGATGCATTAGCCATGTCGATCCACTGGGCCAAAGATCGCTTTTCCATTCTGGATTCCACCGAGATGGTGGGAGGAAATCCTGAGGGAAGAAATCCTTACGGGTATGTGCATTTTGAGGGGAAAAGAGGCATCATCGCTGCCCGCAATCCCTTTATGGAGCCAAAAACTCTCAAGCTGGAGCTCTCGCCTTCGCTGGGTTTGGATCCTTCTGCCACGTATCTTGTTGTCGATAAGGTGTATCCTGTTCGCCATATTTCGCGTGATCTTATCCCTGTCGGTGTCAATCTGGAAATTCCACTGGAGGGGTATGAAACTGCCGTTTACGAGATCTATCCGCTGGAAGATGCACGAGAACCGCTTCTTGCGGGTGTGACTTTTGAGCGGATGAGCGCGGATGGAATAACATACGCATTGAGAGTACTAGATAGTGATGGACAAGCTCGCCTTTTAAATCCAAAAATGGTGAGCTCCCTCATTTATAATGGAAAGCGGGTCGATCCTCCTGATGAGGAGATTCCTGTGGTTAAGCTGCCCGAACCGGTGAATCGTGTATCCGTCCAGAAGTATGCGGGAGAGGGCCAATTCTGGAGCGATGTGCGCTTCAGGCTCCATGAGCCCGCGAAAACAGCCACATTTTGCCTCCTGCTCGAACCATCAGGTGTGTTTGTGGATGGAGAAGATCCAACAGTGGTTATGAGCCTGAATGGCGAGCCAGTGGGGATGCATACGGAAAGCCAGGAAGGACGCTGGAAATGGTACAAACGTGATGTCCCTATCGGGAGCCATCTGATGCGTATGCAGATATTTCCGCCCGAAGGCGAAACAAACTGGACAGGGACAGCTTCCGCGTGGCTTGTTCTCACTATGGAACCGGATGCCAAGGATGTGTCCATCACGCTCAATCAGGAATTGCCACGGCTTCGACCCATGCCCCCGCGATCTTTACGTCCAGGTCAATTCCGCCGCACCGTCAAACTCGGCTCGTTTGAAATATCCACAAAATCCCCATGACACGAACACCTTCCCGAGTTATCCGCGCTACTGCAGCCCTGCGCATCAATGATATCGGCGGCTGGACCGACACGTGGTTTTCAGGCGAAGGAAGGGTGTTGAACCTGGCGATATCCCCTCCGATCGAAGTCGAGATCAAAGTTTTTCCGAACAAGAGAAACAGAAAAAAAAGGGTTTTAGTGAAAGCTTTAGATTATGGGGATTCCTTCTGGATGAATCCAGAGGAGCCGGATTACATCATTCATCCCTATCTTCAAGGAGCGATCAATTCTCTCCGTATCCCAAAAGGATATGAGCTCGACGTGAGTGTTTCGGCTCGTGTCCCGGCATCAAGTTCTGTAGGGACATCGGCCTCTGTGTGTGTTGCACTGATCGGTGCGATCGCAGCTCTCTCGCCCCAAACCCGCTCTACAGATGAGATCGTATCTTTGGCTCACCGTGTGGAAATAGAAAAACTTGGATTGCAGAGCGGGATCCAGGACCAGATCTGTGCGGCCTATGGGGGAGTTTGTTTTATCCACATGCTTAGTTATCCCGAAGCCAAAGTCACGCGCTTATTTTTACCCATGAGATTGAGAGATGAGCTCAACCAAAGGTTGAGCTTGATATTCCTTGGAAAAGCTCATCGTTCATCCGATATCCACGAAGACGTGATCTCCACCCTTGAAAAAGGAGGTACTCAATTTAAAGAAATCATAAAAATGAGAGATCTGGCAGAGAAGGCGAGGGACTATTTAAATAAAGGTGATTTGAACGGCTACGGGAAGATGATGGTGCAGAATAACGAATGTCAGCGTGCCCTCCATCCAGGACTCGTTTCTGAGGAAGCTAATTCAGTGATTGAAATTGCTAAAAATTACAATGCAATCGGTTGGAAGGTCAACGGAGCTGGCGGCAAAGGTGGTTCATTAACTATTCTTGGCAGCCGTACGCTCCACGACAGGGAAGCCATGCTCCGGGAGATCGATGCTCTCGGCAAAGGCATCCAATCGCTCCGTTTTTCCCTCTCACCCTCCGGCCTCACCGTCACCTCAGAATAAAAAAGGGACTGTCACCTTTTTGCTTCACCCCTGGAAAAAGGGGACTGTCCCCTTTTAAATAGGATGATAGGCGATATTCAGTTGGTCCGCAGCCTCTCTTAGGCCTTTAGCCTTAGTCCAGATGAGGGCAGTTGAAAGCAAAGCCGAGGCGAGCAGGTGAACATCCACATAATCTAGATCAATGCCCATAAGTTGATTTTTTTCTATAAAGAGTAGGATCTCTTCATGGCTTGCCTTTGTAGCTGTGGGAAGGGCTTCAAGCAACGACAGGATTTCTTCTCGATTTTTTAGATTGCCACAGGCTAAATCGCCTATGACAAAGGGATGACAAACGATATACCCTTCCATCAACAATGACTTATGAGGGGGATTTTTGTCTCGAAAATGCGAGACCCAAATGGAGGTGTCTGCAAGAACCATATCTAAATCTAACTTTTACTGATTCTCCTGCTGCTCCGAACGCGAAGAAATTTTTCTGTTCCCTCTAATCGGGCCAGTCTTTTGCTGCTCTCAAGCGCAATTAGAGCTTCCAGTCCTCGCCGGACTAACGATGTTTTTTCGGTGATTCCCGTCAGTTGAGAGGCCTTATCCAGGAGCCTATCATCGATGTTTAATGTTGTCCTCATATGCATATATATGCATAGATTATGCATACATGTCAAGGGAATATTATGAAAATTTTAAAATAAATAAAAAGACCCCATTTTACTTGGATAATTCAGGTGTATACTCTGAGTTAAAAAAGATTCATTCCCAACCTATCCTAAAAAACGGAAATTCGGAAGGAAAATAGGCCGATTGTGTTCCACTAGACGAATTTTTGAGATACACTTTTAAAACGGTAGAGCATAAGCTCCATTTAACAGAGCATCGGAGGCTTCGATCAATTCCATTATTTCAAAGGAAACACACAGGAAGAGACACGCTCAGCTGTCCGAAGATGCTTTGAAGAGGCTGGGGAGGGAGGCGGCTATATCCTGGCCCCCTCAGATCATTTTTTCGAGGCAGACATGGAGCTTCTCGATGCGTATGCTGATGAAGCAAAAAAATGCGTCTATTGAGAAGTTTTTATGAATTTAATAGTAGTATTTAAGCCCGACAAGTACACCCACATGACTTAGGTTTGTGTCAAACTGCCCTGTGGCTCCTGTTAAAAAGGTAGTCTCAACAACTGTTTTTCTGTACAGGTAATACCCCTCAAAATATATGGCTACACGCTCAGAGAAATTGTATGATGCTCCAAGACCGCCCTGAAATCCTAAGCCGTTTCTGGGACTTTGTCTTGTGATAATGGCTTCTTCCTCAGTTTCTCGTGCGCTTGCATTGAAACTCGCGAATACAAAACAGGCTCCTCCAAACACGTAGGGAGAAAGGTTCGCATTCGGATTAAAGGAATACTGAAAGTTAGCGACGATGGGCGTGAGAGTGAGATCCCCGGCTAAAAACTTCCCCTCTTCTGGATCAACAGAAAATCTTCCATATTTGAATTCGAGAGAAAACACGACCTGTTCTGTGAGCATTATGGTTGTCCCCAAACCAGACCCATAGCCTGTTTTGATCTGGCTCTCAGATGGAATATACGTAGTCAGGTTAAAGAAAAAAGTGTTACCAGGGCCATAGGAAAAGCCATAGGCCGAAAGGAGAAGAAGACAAGCGGTGATCGTGAAAAATTTAGTGATTTTATTCATGGAACCTCCGGTCGTTCTAGAAAAATTATCAAGTCTTCCACTATTGCATACTGCCGAATTGAAGTCAATCCGGTCCGGGGATCTATGATTGACATCCCCATCTGCCTGTGTTACAAACGGAATTCGGATACAGATGGATCGGATGGGATTAGATTTGAAAGGTGGCTATTCCCCGACAAGAAAAGGAGGCCTTATGAAAAAATATGCAGCGGTTTTGATTGTTTTCTTTCTTTTTTCGACAGTTTTTATGTATGCGGATGTCTACATCAAACAGGAGACACACACGGATGCGTTCGAAGTGATGGGGCAGTCACAGCCCGCCAAGGATGTGATCAATCACATGTGGCTGACAGACAACAAGATGGCGAGCTTGAGTGAGGATCAGTCTTTTATCATCGATCTGGATAAAAGTGTAGTCTTCTGGATCAACAGCAAGGAAAAGACTTATATTGAGATGGAGTTACCCCTTGATATTTCCAAATATCTTCCGGACCAAGCGGCGGATATGATGGCCAACATGAATATCAGCGTGTCTGTGCAACCCACGGGCACAAAAGAGACGATCGCAGGGAAGACATGCGAAAAGTATGATGTGACCATGACCATCATGATGATGATGACCATGGAGATGAAGATGAAGGTATGGGCGACAGAAGATGTGCCGTTCGACTGGAAGAAGTTTCAGGACAAAATGATCCAGATGTTCAGCCCGACCATGCCTCTCGGGGAAGAGGCCTTGAACGCGTTCAAACAGATCAAAGGGTGGCAGATGAGGTCTGAAATGACCATGAACATGATGGGCACAGACATGAAGACCGTGCAGGAAGTTATGGAGATCACGGAAAAAGATGCACCGGCCGGCACATACACCGTTCCCGAAGGCTATACAAAGCGAGATAAATTCTCGTTAGAGGATATGCAGCGTCGTTAGACACCTTCTTCAGACAGGATATACGCAAACAGAACCATGGCGATCGCGCCAAGCTCCAGTTCTCTGGGATTAACCGTTTCGACGACATCCTTCCCAGAGTGATGAACGTCGAAATACCGCTGGGAAGCGGTCCCTGTATATAATGGGATCGCCCCCATTTTTGCATTGAAAAAGGTGAGGGGGATAGATATAGTAGGATGTACTTCAAGAAGTATGCATACAGAAAGCGGAGATCCTACGGCACAAAAAACGGTCATCAAGGGAGAAGTCATTCTTCCGGATAGGGTCCTCTCCAAGGGAGTTGTCGAAATCACAGGTGAGAAGATCACCGACATCTATGCCCGGAGCGACCGGATGTGGGATGGCCAGAGCTATTTTCTCGATTACAGCGATCACTACATCTCGCCTGGTTTTATCGATCTGCACATCCATGGCGCGCTGGGCAGAGATTTCATGGATGCGGACATGGAGAGCTTCAACATCATCGGCGGCCATCTGGCCCGGGCTGGAGTCTCCGGTTATCTCGCGACAACTCTCTCCTCGCCATTTCCATCGATTCTCAAAGTTATAGACTCAGTCAAAAGATCTCCCATTTTTCCTTTAGTGTCAAAACCTCTGGGCGTCCATATCGAGGGGCCCTTCCTCAACGTCAAATGGTGCGGAGCCCAGAACGCAAATTTTATCAGGGGAATCGCAGAGGAAGACATACGGAGCTTGACCGAAGCCACTCAAGGACTCAAGACAATTGTGACCATAGCTCCTGAAGTAGAAAACAACATGCGTTTTATCCATAAGCTGAGGGAGAATGGGATTATCGTTGCGATTGGACACTCTGATGCAACCTATGAACAGACTCTAGAGGCAATCAGGGCCGGCATCTCTCACGCCACTCATTTTTTTAATGCGATACCAGAATTCCATCATCGTGATCCTGGTATTGTAGGTGCTGTCCTCGAATCAGAGGACGTTACTGTAGAGCTCATCTGCGATGGAATCCATGTCCATCCAGCTTCTGTGAGGCTTGTCCTCGACCGGAAAGGACCGGCAAACATCTGCCTGATCACAGATTCCATCCTTGCCGCCGGATTGGGTGATGGGGACTATATTCTGGGCGATCTTGATATTACAGTGAAGGGAGAAGAAACGCGCCTTCGAGACGGCAGTTCCTTAGCCGGAAGTGTCTTAACACTGAACAAAGCTGTAAAAAATGTCCTCGAATGGACGGATCTTTCAATCAATCAAGTTGTACAGATGGCATCTTTGAATCCTGCCCGTGTACTCGGTTTGGATAAAGATATGGGAAGCATTGAAAAAGGGAAATGTGCTAACTTGACTGTGTATGATAAAGACTTTCAGATCAAGCAGACATACGTTTATGGAAAACCAGTGATATAGCTCGACAAAAAGAACTGTTAAATGTTACTTCTTCACCGATTCATCCAACGGTAATCCCAATCTTTTGTAAAGTTCTCTACGTCCTTTCTTGTCCCTCTCCATGATTT
>JAGLRY010000108.1 GCA_023135995.1 Candidatus Aminicenantota bacterium
CGTTCACTCTGAGCCAGGATCAAACTCTCCAATTATATTAGAACTCCCGAAGGAGCTCTAATCTCAACTAAAATCTTGCAATGCGAATCGATTGAGGTCGCTCTGCTTTTTGTTTCAAAGATCCGTTTCTCTCTATCCTAGAGAGAAAAATCGCCCATAAAACTACTCTCAGAACTTAAAAAAAGTATAGAAAGCAGCTTAGAAGCGTGTATATAATAGAGAGTATTCTCTGAAAAGTCAAGACTTCTTCGGCCTTTTTTGTAAAAAAATAGCCGATCTTCCAAAAACCCTTAAAAAAGGAACAAAAAAGGGGACTGTCACCTTTTTTTGTAGGGACCGTTTCCCAAACGGTCCGTTCTGGGAACGCAGTCTACATTTAATATATGGGAGTGGCCAATTTTTCTATTGAAGTTTCAGGTTTTCGAGAATTCTCTTGATTTCAGGCTGGGCGGGATTGAGTTCAAGGGATTTTTCCCATGCTTGGATCGCTTCTGCGGTGTGACCTAATGCCCTGTGACACAGGCCCACAGCATTCAAGATCTCATAATGCAATCCCTCATGTTCCATAAATGTCTGATAAAGGGCGATGGCCTCATCATACTCTTTAAGCCCCTGCGAAGCTCTTCCCAGAGATGCATAAAGCGCATTGTTCTTGACCTCTCTGCTTTCAAATGGCTTGAGAATTTCTTTGATCGTTGTGAACTCTTTGGAAACAAACAGAGCTTCTGCATATCCCAAAGCAAAATCCAGCGAGTCACTGTCTTTTTGGTAAGCCTCGTCTAATTTTAGTCGAGCTCTATCCACATTCCCCACATTCAAAAGTTGCATTCCTAAAAGGTAGGAGTAAACCGCATCATTGACCGAGTCTATTTTTTTTGCGTATATCCATGCCCGGGATAACGGCGACTCCATCACATAAAAATCCTCTTGCCTGGACAGCAGTTCATTTCCATTTCTATCCTTGAGGACGACTTTAGCTGTGTGGATGCCGGATTTATAATCTGCCAGAGGAAACCGAGCCAAAAATTCAGACTTTTGTGGATAAGTTTTCGATCTCCGGATTTCCTCATAGACTTCAGTCTCGCCACGATAAAGCCCCCAGGTTAGCGTCGCTCCTGCACTCAATTCCTGCCCGAATTCATAGAACCGGAAATACATCACAAGCGTCTCAGAGGGAGAAAAACGGTTGTCCAGACTGGGGATTAATCGCATATCCCTGATCTGAAAGGCTGTTTTTGACGCATCCTGAACATCCAGAACATCATAGGCTAAAAGCAGAGAGCTCATTCGTAGAGCACTGGAGGGTTTAGGAATGATAATCTCCTTTTCAAACGATGTAAATTCTTTGGAAACGGCATTCTCCAGGAGGCAATTGAATCTGTAGTGCCCCGGAATCAAGGGAAAAGAATCCTGGATGGTCATGGGTCGTGAGTTGACCTCAGGAATTTCATCTCTGGTAAATTCCATGGGATAGGACTTGGTAAACTGGAATACCGTATTCCCCTCCAAATCAGAGACTCTTCCCGAGATATTGATCTGCGAATAGAATTTGTTTGCGTATGTATCGAGAGACAGGATCTCGGGTTGAATCGCATAGTGAACAAAGTCAACACCGTTGGCATCCTTAAAAACTTTCACAACATTCAGATTTCCGATGTAATTGACAGAATAGTCCACTTCAACTGAAGCCCCTCTTTCTAAAAACGCGGTAACATATTTGTCATTGACCCTTTGACTGGGATATTGATTGACATGCCCCAATGTCTGATTTGATTTTGTGGGATCGGCCGAGGATCCATGGGGGAGGAGAGTTAATGAGGCCAGGGCAAGCTCTGGAGATATCTTGTATAAGATCCCATACACAGCACCCCCAAAAGCTTGGTCTTTTGTTGACCCCCCGAAAAAACTAGCTTCTGCGTCAAACTGTGGCCGGCCTGGATCCCACGGGATCTCAGTCGTCTTCGGGCTCAGAATATTCGGTCCATCAGTCAGGGGATCGTAAAGGATAAAATCCCCACCTCCAAATTTCTTATAAAACATGACGTGAAAAAAGGGTTCAAGGCGGCGCGATTTCATTCCCTGATAATACCAGAGTTCGATGGGATAGATATCCGGATGATTGAAGTACTGCCTGTTGATCGGTGGGCCCAGGATGATATAAATGCGACCCCTGTCTGTTTTCCATCCTGGCTTGTTCGTCCCCCGGCTGAACAACCGGTCCGCAACGGCCAGCCTACGGTAGTGTTCCTCCCTGAATTCATTCCGGGGAGTTCCGGGGGAGGGATCCCTGTGTCGCCAGAATTCCCTGATGAAGAAGTCTCGCTGTCTGTCATTCTCGAGTTGTTTGAAGGCAGACTTCTCTTTGGAAGTGATGATGTAGAAAACGTCCTTCTCGAGCCAATCTTTGTATTTTTGAGAGAGTTTGGGTTGATCTTCAGTCCCAAGGAAGACAGAAAAACTAAACGCCAGACAAAGAAAAATGGAGAGAACAAACCTTCCTGCTCTCATGGGAATACACAATTTTAATTATAGCACCTGGATGAATTTTGTAAACCTACAGAGTCTGCATCGAACGTGGAAGCCTGGGCAGAGGAAAAACCCGGCTATACTGATACTAAAATGAAAG
>JAGLRY010000109.1 GCA_023135995.1 Candidatus Aminicenantota bacterium
CATCCCCTTACAAAGTGTAGGGTTCGATCCCCAAGCGGACCGATAGGGGTAAACATCTGTAGACTTAAACTTCTCTAGAATTTCACGGATTTGAAACATTTGTTGACGCACGCTACACCAAATTCCCAGATTCTCCCTGAAATTCCCAGCGATCAATGATGGCACATCTCGTGCAAACGGCTTAGCTATAGAAGGACGATACATATGAATTATTTTCTCACCTTTAAGGAAAAAAACCAGAGTGGATTTTCTATGATCGAGCTTCTCATTGCAATGACGATCACCAGTATCTTCATTTTGGGAACTGCACAATTGACCCTCCACTCTATTCATCTCAAATGTAAGAGTGATTGTCTGGTCAGGGCTGCGGAATTGGCATCCACAACACTCGAACACTTCAAATCCCTCCCCTACGACAGCTTGGAACTGGAAGATGCCCAGTACGAAGAAACCATCAAAGATAAACGATTGAACCATCTGTTTTTTCGAGGTTGGACGGTCCGGAGAGTTTCCTCGAGCATGAAAAGAATCGAAGTGGACTGTTTTGCCAAAAATCATCCACGCAAAAGGATGCGAGCTGCCCTACTTTTATCAAGAGAACTAGGATTCTGAACAAATGGGAAAAGGATGTGTTCGAGTGGGATCCATTCCTCGAATGGATTGTTCTGATTGTGATGTCGGGCTCATTCTCCCAGTATATAGCATATTAAAGCAAATATAAGTTAATAATAGACAATATAAGGAAGATATCTTAGACAATGGAAAAAAAAGTAACAAAAAATTCCACCGCAGGCTTCTCGCTGATCGAAAGCCTGCTAAGCCTTTCGCTTTTCCTTTTTATCCTTGTTTCCAGTTTTGAATTCTTCATCTCAACCCGGAACCATTTCTTTGATCTTAAGGACGATCAAGAAGTCAATCAGGCGGCTTATGCAACACTGGATAAGATCAGGCTGGACTTATGCGAAAGTGGCCGTGGTCTGATAGCTCCGCAGTCCAATGGATTACTCGAATCCCTTAAAGTGAATGGCAATACTTTGATCATTCATAGCAAGGATAAGGACATCCCTCTCAGTAGTGACCTCGTCGCAGGCCAAACCTTCATCCCGCTCTCATCAACCGCGGGGATAAAAAAGAGCCAGAAACTGTGCATCATCGATCTTGAAAAAGGCGAAGTAAAAACAATCACTGCCGTCAATAAGCAGGGAATCGCACTCAGTGCCTCATTGAATTCTTCGTATGCGATGGAGGATGCGACAGTAATTCTCATAAGAACAGTATCTTTTTATCTTGATACTGACCGAGGAATTTTGCGTCGAAAGGTTAACGCCAGCCCCGCCCAGCCACTCCTGGAAGAAGTGTATGCTTTCGACTTTATCTACGAAACCACATCCAACATCGTTTCCCTCAGTTTGATACTCACAGCAAAGAAGGAGAAGGAATATGAAATTGCCGTGTTTCCAAAAAATATGGCTCTGGTTCCAACACAATAGGCCTTTAAAAAATTCACGAAATGGAGCCATGACTCTTGTGTCAGTCTTTCTGTTCATCGTATTTTCCACATTAGGATTAGGCATGATCTACATGTCCCAAGTCTATCTCAAGATGAGTGCCTTCAAGAAAAATTCAATAGTCCTGGATTACGCCTCAGAAAACGGAGTCAAACAAGGTTTTGACCAACTTGTCCAATTGCTCTCTTTTAAGAGTTCCCCTTCGATCATTACAGAAGAAAGGACAAATGAGCTGAAGAGTGACGCCCTTGGCAAAGGAATGGCAATCATCGAAGAACTCCTCGAGGAGGACATCCCGCTGACGAGTTCTGGGGACTGGGAAAATTTGAAGTGGGAAACCATAACGACATTTTTTTTACAAAAACTCCAAGACAACGAGGACTACTTCCGCACATTCTATACGGCACTCATCGATTCTAAAGGTGCGATCGAACATTTCGAACAGGGCAGATATTCGAGTCTGGAGACGGTAATGCAACTATCCATTGGCAACATCCCCTTGTCCACCATACCTTTGCTTGTGGATAAGAATCTCACACAGGGTCAGAAAGAAAAATTCCTGTCACAAAACAACATCAACCTCTCCACATCTGGGAAAAGCCCTCTTCCCCCTCATGCAAGTTTTTCTCAAGGAGAGCTTCTGCCACCAGACGCGCTTCCTCAAATCAACCAAGCTCTGAAGATCAAGATTTTTAGACCTCAAGACCTATCGACAGCTCAGCTTCGAGCGGCTCTTGGGTTGGAGGCTTCGAACGACCCGGTCCCTGAGGGTGTTTACCTCATCCAGGACGACTTGGGCTTGGGAGGAATATATGTCAGGGGAGATCTCACAGAGATGGTACTCGCCATCGCGCATGAGTTCCAAGTCATCTCATTCATGATGGATGCCGGACAATGGATTCTTTGGTTCAGCCCGACTGATGAAAAAACAATTTTTTACACGCCGAACACGACACAGGCTTTTGATCTGGCTCCGCGTGGCATCATCATCGTTGACGGCGCGATTCAATCACTGGGTGGAGGTATAGTCGACGCATCCGGCGTCATAACCATGGTCACGGACCAGGAGATCCCCTGTGTCCTCCGTGGAGTCAGCCTCAACATTATTTCATCTGATGAAATAACACTCTCCTCTCATCTGATCCATCAGGGCGTCGATTGGCAGGACGGTGTTCCCTACATCAAAGATTCGAACTCCCAGCTCCATATCTTTGCCGCCGGCCAGGATTTTGAAGGAAACGGAGAAAGCACAGGACGGATCGTTATCGCCGCAGATGCACCAGAAGATGTGAAGATCCAAGCGTCTTTGACTGCTTCAGGACAGGGGATCACTTTCGAGGGCAAAGACAAAACGGCCCATCTCTTAGGAAGTCTTCAGACTTCGGATTATGAATCGAACGGAAACGAACTCAACATCACTTATGACGAAAGGCTCACCCATAATGAGGAATTTCTTCGAAATGCACCAAAGACCGCACAGCCGGTTATCCATCTATGTTCCTTCAGGATCTTGGAATGGAGGGAATATGAATAAGCGCATATGCGGCTTTTCACTCATCGAAGTTGTTATCTCCATCACAATTTTAGGCCTTATCATCGCGCTCTTTTCCTATTCCTTTTCAAATCAGGCACCCAAGTATCAGCTAAAAAAGGCAACATGGGAAATTTATTCGCGTTTGAATTATGCGCGTTACAAGGCCATTTATAAAGGGATGAAATATAAAGTGAGCTTCGAGTCAAACAGTTATGTGCTTGAAAAATTCGACGAACACAAAGGAGAATGGATAACCGAACAACGGAGCTTTATCGATGGAGTGAGAATCGCAGCCAACAACTCCCCCATCTTTCACCCAAGAGGAACAGTTTCGAATCTGGCCTCGATCATAATCACAAATTCTCATGGACAATACAAAATCAGCCTTGCCATCTCCGGCCGCATCAAAGTGACTGAAATGTAGGGTCCATTCCCCGAATGGACCGCAGCGGTGAACAATGTAGGGTCCATTCCCCGAACGGACCGCAGCGGTGAACAATGTAGGGTCCGTTCCCCGAACGGACCGATAATAGTGTGGGCTTTGAGATATGTTGGGCTATTATCTTACGAAAACCACCTTGCCATCTACAATCGTGTAGGTCACTTCTGTTTTCAGGAT
>JAGLRY010000011.1 GCA_023135995.1 Candidatus Aminicenantota bacterium
AAACTGCTCGCAGTCGATGAAGGCTATCCAGACGCATATTATCACCTGGGGATCATCACCCTAGGCCAGGGTGATGTGGAAAAGGCTAAAGAACTGCTTAAAAAATTCCTGGAGCTCGATCCAGAGAATCCGAATGCGCCCGTAGCCATAAAGATTCTAGAGAGTCTTGGATGATTATATTGTTTGTTTAAAAAAGGAAAAAGCAACAAAGTCACGGTGAAAATATTTTTGACACTTCTGGTTGGATGAACTAAATTATGTAATAAACGTATGTGTTATTATATAGCCAATTTTCGCCATTTGAATCACTGAATGGAGAGCCATGCAGGCCGATGATCCTACAATTAACAAACATTATAACTTATTCAAGAAAAATCTTGACTTTTTCTTTCGCATACCTTAAATTTCTTTATGGATGCTTTTAAATATGATTAATTTGGTTGTATAATTCAGTTAGTAATATTAATTAATATGGTTAAGCTAAGAAATTGTAGTTTCGGGGAAAGATGGATTCATATAAATCCAATTAAAAAATCAAAAGTAAAGGAGGTAAAATGAAAAGATTGGGAAAGACATCTTTAATCACAGTCTGTCTACTAGCATTTCTGAGTTCGTTGATGTTCTCTCAGTCAGAACAGACAGGCGCGATCGAAGGGACCGTTATGACTCCTGAAGGAGAGCCACTCCCTGGTGTTGAAGTGACTATTTCGTCTCCTAATCTCATAGGAGGCAGCAAGAGCCAGATCAGCAATCAGTATGGAAAGTATAGGTTTCCAGCCCTTCCCGTCGGAACATACGAGGTCGAGGCACGACTGGAAGGATTCGCTCCCCAAAGAAGAGTTGATCTTCGTGTATCGATCCAGATGACGTTGACGTTGGATATAACACTTGTCGTGGGATCGCTCGAGGAATCAGTTACGGTTGTTGCAGAATCTCCTATCATCGATGTCAAGGATTCTCAGCTGAGCACGTCAATTATGGAAAAGGAATTCCTGACACATCTTCCTTCCTCTCGGTCCATGCGTCGTGTGATGACGTTTGCACCCAGTTCGGTCGGAGAGCGCGGCGCCACGCCTTATGGTGCTTCAGAAAGTCTGTCGAGTAACTTTCTCATCGATGGTGTCAAAACCAACAGCCCAGAGGCCGGTGAACCCGAAGTAAACTTGGACTTCGATTCCATCGAAGAGATAAAGATGATGGGTCAGGGTACCAATGCCGAGTACGATGGATTCAGCGGCATCACGGTTTCTACGATTACAAAGAGCGGCGGAAATCAGATACAGGGGCTAGGTACGTTCTGGTTTCAGCTGCCGGGCTTCCACAGCGACAACTGGGGAAACTTCCGCGATGAAGAAGGCAATCTGTATTTGTATGAAAGTTCCTGGGACTCCGAATACGATTTCCATATCAATGTGGGAGGGCCTTTTATGCAGGACAAACTGTGGTGGTACTTGAGTGGGAAATACGTCCGTTTTAAGCAGGAGATCCAACCCGGTACCGGTGAGCCCGATTGGGAGTGGGATACGGAAACAGGCTTTGACTGGCGCGCTTTAGCTAAAATCACCTGGCAGTTAGGTTCGAACGACAGGATGTTCGGCACAGTCGACTACTCCAAGGACTTTGTCGATAATATCGAGGCCGGACCATGGTCCACGCCAGAGGCGACAGCTGAAGAGGGCGGCCGGCAAGTTTACTATAACGTCAACTTTCTGCACATCTTTTCCGACATCACCTTTTTCGATCTCAAGATAGGTGGTTACGATTCGCATTTTGCTATGGAGGGCAAGGGCGGTGCCAATTATGCCCACTATGACTATGGAACTGATGTCATCTCAGGAAACTTTTGGGAATTTTGGGAAGGAAACCGCTCGCGTCTGCAGGTGAATGCGGCTTTGAGCCATCACGTGGAGGATTTTCTGGGCAGCCATGATTTCAAATTCGGCGGCGAGTACGAAAATTCCTACATGAGTAACAATCGCGGTTATATCAATGGTCGCTTTTATGAAGATTACTACGGCGCACCCGACTTGATGTTCGAGGCAGAACCTTACCTTATTGAACCTTCGACCAAGCGCTATAGCCTTTTCCTGCAAGATCAATGGAGCGTCTCGGATCGGATCACCATCAACCCGGGTATCAGAGTGAATAGCTGGAGAGGCTCTACCCCGCTGGATGGTACCGTCTTCAAACCTCAAACAGGGATTGCTCCTCGCTTGGGTATCACCTTCGACGTCTTGGGTGACCACACCACAGCTCTTAAGCTCCACTACGGAAAGTATTACCACGGGATCATGGGCATGTGGTTCGGCCACTATTCGCAGAGAGGTCAATTTGCGGAATATGAATGGAACGGTGAAGAATACGAGTTATTATTCGATGAAACCTGGGACGAATCTTTCCAAGTCGACCCCAACTTGAAATACCCTTACCTTCATAACTACGTTATAGGTATCGAAAGAGAGTTGGGACGAGACATGTCCGTCGGAGTGAGCTACATTTACCGCGTTAACAAGGACTTCATTTCTAATGTCAACCTCACTGGTGAGTGGGCTCCTTACGCCTGGACGACTAGTACCGGCGATACTCTCAATATTTGGGAGCGGTTGAATCCCGGTGAAAACGATAGATATGTCACTAATCCCTATGAAGGACAGGGCAAAGACCTCAATGCTGCTTTCCCGGATATCGTCCCCTATACGCCTACCCGGAAGTACCAAGGCCTCGAGTTCACCTTCCGCAAGAGATTCTCCGACCGCTGGCAGTTCCACGCAGCCTATACATACAGCAAGGCCACAGGATCAGACGATAATTCTTGGGGTGAATACGAGGATAACCGCACATCCAGTTTGGGTTCTTCCACTCTTTTCTTGAATCCCAACATTTCCCATAATGCAGAAGGCAGACTCACTCGGGACCACCCTCACATCCTGAAGTTGATGGGTTCGTATGTGCTGCCCGGGCAGATAACCTTTGGGGCCTACTACAGCTATGCAAGCGCTCGGACTTATAATCGTCGTTTTAGAATTCCCGAAGACATCGATCCCGATAGCGTAGGACTTTTTGCAGGACGGCTGTATACGTACGGCGAAGAGAAAGGCTCGTTCCGATATCCCAGTCTATCGAACCTGGATATCCGCCTGGAAAAATTCTTCACCTGGGGAGAACGAATGAGGGTCGGATTAATCATGGACATGTTCAATGTCTTTAACTCAGACACGATCAGCAATGTAGAAACCCGGATTGAGCAGGGGCGTGATCCCTTTGGATTTCCGCGGGGTATTGTTGGTCCCAGAACCTTTAGATTTGGACTGCATTTAGAGTTTTAATTCGTAGCCGAATCGCAAGTAGATATCACAGGGGGAGGAATTTATCCTCCCCCTTTTTTTATATTCATTTAGGCTTGTTATTTTTTTTGCATGATTAGCGAAACAATAGCAATGCCTGGGAAGAAAGAATGATATGAGAAAATTAAGGCTTTGTCTGATCTTTTTGTGCGTTTCTGTATCTCTTTTTGCTGCAGACAAGAATTTCGAGAAAAAGTATAATCTAAAATCGGTCGTGGACGACCAGAACGGCATCATCTGGTACAAACACAAGCAGGGTACCCAGGGGGCTGTCAAGATCTATCCCTATATCGGAAAACGCATGGATAGTGAGCAGTGTTTTTTGCGGATGGTCATCCTTTTTTACGGAAGCGAAAATCTCTTTGTGAAAGAGTATGTGCTCACCGTGGATGATGAGGAGTTTGTCCTGAAGCCGCGGAAAGCCATTGAAACGGTCGAAATGCGTGAGAGCAGCGCACGGAGAGATACTTCTGAGACAGGCAGTGAGAGTAAAGGAATAGTTGAGGTCTATGACGTTGCGGCCAATCCGGAAGAGTATGAAATGATGGAGAAGATAAGCCAGGCTAAAACTGTGAAACTGAGATATAACGGGGTCAAGGGTTTCAAGAAATTCGCTGTCCATAAAGAAACAAAAAGAGCCATGAAAGATGTTTTGGATGCTTATAAGGAATTGACAGGGTTGAAGTAACAAAGAAAAGAGACCCAATAATGAAGCGCAAGTTTGCAAAGAGAACGCTTTTTAGGTGGAATATGACGGACCTGTGGAGGCTTACATGGAGGAGCATACCACATTACTCCGCTCCATCGAGGCCATGAACCTCATGCGTTCTATTCAGCCCGATATTATCATCAACGATCGTCTAGGACGCGGCACCACGGATTTTATGACACCCGAGCAGTTTGTACCAGAGACAGGCTCTCTTCAATCTGCGCACAATTTCGAGTCGTGCCTCACCACAATACCCCAGACTCATTACGTGGCATTTAACACAGACGACTCGATCGTGGTGGATGTGGAAGGGAAAATTATCCTGGTAGAATAAATCGTGCGCCTATTAACAGTCGGTTGATTGCTTTTTTCATAGAATTTTATTCGTTTTAAAACAATGCATTTTTTCTACAGATTATAGATTACTAATTGATCGAGGGAGGTCTGGAATGAAGGGTAGAAAAATATTAAGTGTTCACTTGCTATTCAGTATGTTTTTAATGTTTTCTTTATTATTTGTAACTTATGCAAGTGCTCAGAAGATCCCAGAGAATATTCTGAGCAAAATCCAGTTCCGGGAGCTCGGACCAACCCGGCAGGGGGGAAGAGTTGTGGCATTTGCCCTATCCCAGCAGGATCCTTATGTCTATTTTGTAGGAGCAGGGCCAGGAGGGCTGTGGAAAACCGTGAATAATGGTACGACGTTCGATTCCGTGTTCGACGATGAAAACACATCAACTATTGGGGATGTCGCTGTTGCCCCCTCAGATCATAATATTGTTTGGGTGGGTACAGGAGAAGCAAACCTCAGAAACAGCACCTATTACGGAGACGGTGTATACAAATCCACAGACGGGGGGAAAACATGGAAGCATATGGGACTCAAAAAGTCCCATCACATCGGCAAAGTCATTATCCACCCAACAGATCCGGATGTTGTCTATGTGGCCGCACAGGGACACTACTATACAGATAATCCCGAAAGAGGAGTGTACAAAACCAAAGACGGTGGTAAGACCTGGACGAAATCCCTGGAAGTGGTGGTGGACGGTATATATATCGGCGCGACAGACATGGTGATGAACCCCCATGATCCTGATACCCTTTACGTTTCTACCTACCAGAGGATTCGGAAGCCCTGGGGTTTTTCGGGCTCTGGACCGGGAAGTGGGATCTACAAAACAGCGGATGGAGGACAGACTTGGCAAAAGCTGACCAACGGTCTACCCGAAGGATTGCTCGGAAAGATCGGACTCGCCATTTATCCTCAAAATCCAGATATCTTGTATTCCATCATCGAAGATGAGAATTCACCGGAAATGTCCTCCGAAAAACGTTGGAGAGAGATTCAGAGTGGGAAAGAACCAAGCAAGCCATTAGTCGGAAACATCGTGTATCGGACAGATGATGCCGGCAAGTCGTGGAAGCAAGTGAGTGAGGGGAACGTAGGAGAACGCATGAACTACTACGCACGGATTTTTGTCGACCCCAACGACGTGAATACAGTCTATGTGATGGGTGCACAGGTCGACAAGTCTACAGATGGCGGAAAAACCTGGTCGCGGGGATTCGAGTATGCGGGGGATAACCATGTCCTTTGGATCGATCCCAAAGACAGCAAACACATGCTCCTCGGTTATGACTACGGTTTTGCCATCAGTTATGATTCCGGAAAAAACTGGCTTCATATCGACAATGTCTCCATGGCCCAACTCTACGCCATCGGTGTGGATATGGACTATCCCTACAATGTCTATGGGGGTATGCAGGATTTCGGGTCCTGGAAGGGACCGAGCACCAAAAAAGGACGTTTTCCCATTCGTTTTGAGGACTGGGAGCATGTTCTGGGTGGCGATGGATTCTACAACCAGGTGGACCCCACAAACAGCCGCTGGTTGTACACCGAATCTCAATTCGGTGGTCTATCCCGGAACGACCAGAAAACAGGACAGAGAAAAAGGATCCGCTATCGGGGAAACCGCGATATCCGTTTCAACTGGAATGCCCCGATACTCATTTCGCCCCACAATCCGAATGTCATATATCATGGCGCAAATATGCTGCTCAAGTCACCTTTCCGGGGTGAGACGTGGGAAGAGGTAAGTCCGGACCTCACAAAAAATGACACATCAAAATTTGATGGGAGGGAAGTCCGGTTTTATGGAACGATAACGACTATCGATGAATCTCCCATCGAGCAGGGCCTGATATGGGTCGGTACGGATGATGGAAACGTCCAGCTCACTAGAGATGGAGGCAAAACCTGGTCTCTGCTCAACGACAACATCCCCAACAACCCCGAATACTGGGTGACACGTATTATCGCTTCCCATCATGATGTAGGAACAGCCTATTTAACCTTCACAGGCCGCCACAGGACGGATTTCCGTCCCTATGTGACCCAGACTATTGACTTCGGAAATACCTGGGTATCAATTGCGAATGATCTGCCCGCTGAGGGAATAAACGTGATCAAGGAGGACCGAAAAAATCCGAACCTTCTCTTTATCGGAACGGACAGGACTGTTTATGTGACCATGGATAGGGGAAAAACATGGAATGAGATGAAGACCAACCTCCCCACAATCCCGGTCACTGATTTGGTCATTCATCCCCGTGAGAATGACCTGGTTGTCGGGACTTTCGGCAGGGGTTTTTATATCGCCGATATATCTGTCCTTCAGGAGTTATCGAAAGATGTTTTGGCAAAAGATGCCCATCTGTTCAAGATCGAGCCCAAAGTCCAATGGGTCATGCCCAGCCAGAAAACTGTGAGTGCACAGAATTTTGAGGGAGAGAACGAACCGTATGGTGTGGTTTTTAATTATTACCTCAAAGACCGACAGCCTGAGGGTGTGAAAATTTCCGTGTATGACGGGTCTATCCTGATCAATGAATTGGTCGGCCCGGGAGAAGCTGGGTTAAACTCTGTCGAATGGGGGATGACAAAGCGGGGTAGAAAGCGGACGCCTGAGGAAATTGCGAGTTGGGATGAACAAGTGGCCAAAGGGGAGAAAGAGCCTTTTTATGACTACTACGATACAAACGAACATTACGGCGAAGCGGACGAAGAGGTGGGACGAACAGGCCTATCTCTGAGAACTCGTGTGGCCTGGGAACCAGGCATGCGCGGCCGGGAATATGTTTTCAAACGCGTCCAACCGGGTGAATACACGATCAAACTCGCGGTCGGGGATAATATTTTAAAGGGAAAATCTGTAATTTTCCCTGATTATTGGTACGATAAATAATATATTCTTGAATATTTTCTAATGCCAAAATTTAGAATGAAATCTGCTAAATTGAAAAATTCTACCATAGAAAGGAGATAAACATAATGTCAAAAAAACATCTGCCCATTATCCTGGCCGTTTTATGTCTGCTCCTCATGATGCCGTTCTGTTCCCAAGAAAATAATGACAATACTGCATCTCGAAGCACAAATTATGAAGATCTTCTTGTTCTTTTTAGAGAATTCCGGGAGTTCGTGAAACCTCCTGTTGTCGATGGAGTTCCCGATTATTCACCCGAGGCAATGGCGCAGCAGTACCAAGGTTTGAATAAATTTCAGGAACGTTTAGCTGCATTTGATATTAGCGGATGGCCAATTTTCCAGCAGGTGGATTACCATCTCCTCAGGGCAGAGATGAACGGGCTGGATTTTGACCATCGAATTATGCGGCCCTGGTCTCGGGATCCAGCCTTTTATCTCAAATCTCAATCCGGGGCGGGTCCTTCTTATTATGGAGGTGTGCGGCTCCGGGACCTTCCTCTATCTGCGGAAGGTGTGGCTGAAATACGAATGAAGCTTCAAGCTGTCCCTGCGATTTATAAAAATGCACAAGCCTGTCTTATTGAAGCATCCGAAAACCTAGCGGCCTTTGCTATCCATTTCCTGGATGAAGAAATGGCTATGTATCAAGACATTGCAGATGCCCTGGCCGAGTCTCACCCGGAATTGGTTCCTGATGCTGAAAGAGCCAAAGCCACTGTCAAGGACTATGGCAGATGGCTGGAAGAGAACAAGGAGCACATGACAGAACATCCAGGGCTTGGTATCGAAAACTACAATTGGTGGATGAAGAACGTACAACTTGTTCCGTACACATGGGAGGAATTGTTAGTCATCATGCAGCACGAATTCGACAGAGCACTCGCAGCGCTCAAACTGGAGCAGCACCGAAACAGCCACCTTCCTCCATTGGAAGCAGCAGCCAACGAAGATGAATACAACAAACTTTATTATGAATGTCAGAAACACCTCTGGGATTTCCTGCATGAGAAGGAGATGTTTACCATTCCTGATTACTTAAAACCCTACCCGCCAAAGCCCTGGGCCAATTTCCCTGGCAGGCAGGGTGGGGAAGTGCGTGACTTTTTCGAACAGTGTGAAGATCGCAATCCTCTTCCATCCCCACTCATCCATGAGTTTCTCGGCCATCGATTTGATGGATTGAGATCTCGTCGAGACAACCGACCGATCAGAGGAGCAAACCGCCTCTACACAATGGACATGATTCGTTCTGAAGGGCTGGCCTTCGGTATGGAGGAGATGTTTATGCATGCCGGATTGTTCGACAAATACCCGAGGGCACGTGAGATCAACCACATCATGATGGCTTTTCGGTCTGTGCGCGCTCTTGCAGACCTTCGTTTACACAGCCAAGAGTTCGACCTAGAAGAGTCGTTTAAATTCTGCTATGAAGAGACTCCCTATCACTGGATGCTCCCCGAAGGTTTTGAAGTTTGGTACGAGATGGAGACGACACTGCGATTTCCAGGCTGGCATATGGGAATGGTTCTCGGAAAATTCCAGTTGTTTGCCCTTCTTGCAGACAGGCAAAAACAATTGGGCGACGATTTCAACATGAAAGAATTTATGGATGAGTTTTTTGCCACGGGAATGATCCCCATCTCACTCATCCGATGGGAGATGACTGGCCACACAGATGAGATGGTGTGGTTGACGAAGTAGTCTTCTCTTTTTTAGCGGGGCAAAGAATCTATACACAGGCGGAACCCCATGTGGTCGTCGCTGCTGTTCTGCTCGTCTCCTGTGCGTGCCGCTGAGCGGAGATTGTGTCCGCCTTCTGGTGTGAGGTGTCCGGACCTATCCGTCCAGCTGCCCCCGCCTCGATTAACCCGTCCCTGATCTGCCTGTCCTGTATCTGAAGGTCCGGTGGGATTTTTATAGGGAGATTCAGAATAATAATTGCCGTCATAAACGTCATAACACCATTCCCAGACATTCCCTGCCATGTCCAACAATCCATATGGTGATGCTCCGGCTGGAAAACTGCCTACTGGGGAAGTCTCTACAAATCCATCATCCACGTTTTTGTCCGCTTTCCGGGAATCGTCATATTTCTTCCAAAAATGGATATCTGCCAAGTTGGCCCTGGCGCCATCTGGGATGTCGTCCCCCCAGGGATAGGTCCGTTCATCCGTTCCACGTGCTCCTTTTTCCCACTGGGCTGCAGTCGGTAGCTTGAAAGTGACGCCTATTCTGTCTGATAGCCACTCGCTAAAAGCGACTGCGTCGTTCCAGCTTATACTCACAACCGGATGATTTTCTTCTTGCTCAAAATAGGGGTTATTCCAGTTCCCATCCAATCGGACCACCCATCGGCCTTCCCAGAACTGCCAGGACCCCTGTCCTTTCTCAGCATCGGTCACATATCCCGTTTCTTCGACGAATTTTCTGAACTGTCCCACTGTGACTGGATATTTTCCCAGCCAGTATCCATCCAGATAGACTTTGTGAACAGGCTGTTCATTGGAAAGTCCATTTTCGGACCCCATTGCAAATTCCCCATCCATGATGTAGACCATTGTATGTCCATCTTCAAACTCTGCTTCCCAATAACCTTTCTCATTTTTTGTGATTTTTTTGGCCTTATCCTGTACTCGATCAACAGCTTCTGGCCGGTCCTGTACTCGTGACGTTTCTTGAGTTTTGTTTGACTCCTCCACAGAGCAGGCCACACAGCAAAGCGCCAATCCAACACTCAAAAGATTAAATAATTTATTAATCATTAAAATATCTCCAGTTTTTTTCCACAAAAGTATATCAAACCTTGATAAAAAGCACGAAATAAAGTTAATATG
>JAGLRY010000110.1 GCA_023135995.1 Candidatus Aminicenantota bacterium
GCATTGTTGATGGTAAACGCTTTGATGGATTCTTCCACTGAGATTTTCTGCTCCGGAAACCAACCTTCCTCAGGAGTCTCTTTCAGAGTCTTCCGCGCCACTGCCGCATAAATCAGATACTTCGGATGCATGTGGTAGAGGGCCACACTCGTTCCCGGCCAATCCGAGCCAAAGCTCAACATGGCACCATTATCCAGCAACGATTTAAATGCATAGGCGCCTTTGCAGCGCTCATGACCGATTCTCTCCTCCATCCAACGCATGTCATCAGAGATGTGATAGGGATTGACTTCAGCGATCACCCCTAGAGCATTAAACCGCGGAAAGTCTTGCGGCCGGATAACCTGGGCGTGAATCACCCGAAATCCCGTTAAATCCACCCCTTCGTCGTGCAATCGTTCATAAAGATCGAGCATTTCCGCCACGCCCCTTGTCCCGATCGCATGAATATTAGGAACAAAACCACCTTCGATCCCCACCTTGATCAGGTTGTACATCTTCTCCATGTTCCGTGTTTTAGACTCGGGATCATCGGAAGTGTGCCTTCGCCAGTGCCCGTAATTATCGGGCTGATCGTTATAAGACTCAAAAAACAGTGCTCCATGCGTTCCCATGATGCCGTCGATGTATCCCTTGAGTGCTCCATACCTCAACCATGAATCTTTTTCCTTGGTCTTTGGATGGAGGCCCATGGTGAGGCCTTTCTCTTTAAGCTCAGCGCCTCGTGACAAATCCGGCCGCAGCCACACCCGGCAGGTTAACTCACCATTCTCTTGAAGTTCGACAAAACGTTTCGTTTGGTCCGGTCGGGCAATATCATGAATCTCGACGATACCCGACTCCTTCAAGGCTTTAAGGGCAGCACGGTTTTCATTTAAGAGCCTGTTGTGGGATTTTGGATGTTCCGCAAGAGTAACCTGCATTTTATCAAAGGCAGGCGATGGCCTGAGAACAACTCCTGTAGGTTTTCCATCTTTGTCGAGAATCATTCCCTTGACTTTCCCACCCTCTAGCTCTGCAGCTTTAAAGGCAGCTGTATTGGCCAGCCATTCCTTATAATCAAAACGGCAGAGGAAACAGGGATTGTTGGGCGTCAAATCGTCGATCATGGAACGAGTGGGACGCCACGGCTCGGCTTTCTCGGAGCCTTCCTCACCGGCATCACCCAGGGCCCACTGCTCATATGCCCCCCAAAGGCCTCTGGTTATCCACTCTCCATCATCCAGGATCCCAACCACGCGGCCGATCTCCTTGCGCAATCCATCCTCATCGGATACGGTCATCAGGTTCGCATCAAGTATCAATCCGCCAGCCGCATTAAAATGGACATGACCATCGATGATTCCCGGCGTCACAAACTGACCCTCTAGATCTATAACCTTCGTCTCATCGCCGATGTACCTTTCCGCTTCCGCATCACTTTGACACACTGCCGTGATTGTATTACCTCTTACAACCAACGCTTTCGCCGTCGGGTTGGCCTCATCCACCGTCCAGATATCCCCGTTGAGCAGCACTAAATCTGCTGGTTCAGGTTTTTGAGAACACGCCGTAAAACTTAAAAAATAAACAGCACAGATAAAGATAAAAAACATCCACAATCTAAGCTCAGAATGTTTGCTCATGACTCCTCCTCTATCCCTAATGGATGTATTAAAGACACATGAAATGACAACCGATTATATCTTTGAAAAGAAATTTTTGTCAAAAGGGAATGCAGTTTCATTTTTGTCGCACATAATTAGCTTATATTTTTGTGTGAATAATATACACTATATTTGTTGACATTATGCACATTTTTGTTATAATAAATAATGTACAAAGGAGAGGATAACAAATGATGAGGACCACGATAACTTTAGACAAAAAAATCTTGGATGCACTCTTGGAGGCAACAAAGGCAAAGAGTAAAGCCTCTGCCGTGAGAGAGGCCATAGGCGAGTATTTAAAAAAGGATAAAACTGAGAGAATAAAATCCATGAAAGGAAAACTCGAGTTTGACCTGAATGCAGATGAGATAAGGCACGATGAGCGCTGAGAGAATCCTCATAGACACACCTGTTTGGATTGAGTATTTCCGTGATGAATCATCCACAGTTGCTGATAAAGTTGACCAGATCCTCTCTGAGGATAACGTATTTGTCCCTAAGATCGTGATCGCGGAGCTGATGCAGGGCTCAAAATCGGAAAAGGAGCTTTCTGTTATCAGAGATTTTCTTGATGCTTTTCAAATCATCGATCAAAAAGAGGACAGCTGGATTAAGGCTGGTAAAATCGCGTATGATCTGAAAAAGAGAGGTAAAAACATTCATCTGCTCGACTGTTATATTGCTGTCATCGCAAAGGAATTCAACTGTAAGGTTTTTACGCTCAGCAGGCACTTCACGGAGATACAGAAAATCCTAAAAATTTCGCTGGTTTAAATCCCTGGTCGGTCCATTCGGGAAATGGACCCTACGCCTATAACTAGACGGCCTTTGCTGGTCATCTTCTCCTAGTGATTGACCCTTTGTTTGCGCTATAATATAGACTATATTTCCTCATTGAGGAAAGAACCTGGATTATTCACGAGTTGAGGTTGCCGCAGCGGC
>JAGLRY010000111.1 GCA_023135995.1 Candidatus Aminicenantota bacterium
AACTTTTAAGTCTTCAAACCGCCCATTGGTGCATGTGCCGATGACTGCCTGATGAAATGCCGTGCCGGCAACCGCTGTTACAGGCTTGACATTGTCCACTGTATGAGGACAAGCGACTTGGGGTTCGATAGTTGAAAGGTCGTATTCCAGGATATCTTCATAGTCGGCATCAGGGTCAGAATACACAGGCTGATAGATCCCCTTTGCTCGGTCTTTCAGGAAGTCGAAGGTCTTCTCATCCGGGAGAAAATACCCATTTTTTGCACCCATCTCTGCAGCCATGTTAGCGAGAACCAGTCGGGAAGCCAAACTCATGCCTTCGGCGCCGTCACCCGAAAATTCTACAGCTCTATAGTTGGCTCTGTCTGCGCCCTCATCCCCTATAATCTTTAATATGATATCTTTGGCATACACGTCCTTAGGAAGCTGTCCGTTGAGGACGATCTTCAAGGTTTCCGGAACTCGAAGCCAGATCTTTTCGGTCGCCCATACAGAGGCCGCTTCCGAACGGCCGATCCCAGCTGAAAAGACACCAAATGCGCCATAACTCGTCGTGTGCGAATCAGCTCCCAGCACCAATGTCCCTGGCATCGCAAACCCTTCCTCTGAAAAGACCTGATGGCAAATGCCATTGTGGACATCATAGAAATGGGAAATCCCCTGGGCAGAAACGAACTCCCTGATACTCTTGTGATTCTGAGCATATTTCTCTGTGGACGCGGGAACCACGTGGTCGAGGACGATCACAATTTTTTGAGGACATCGGACTTTTTGGATGCCGAGTTTTTGGAATTCTTTGATTATGGCAGCAGAATTGTCATGCGTCAGAATATAATCAGGAGATATGGTGACCACATCACCCGCTCTAACTTCTCTCCCAGCCTTCTGGCTGAGAATTTTTTCTGAGAACGTCTGGCCCAAAAGTCCCTCCTCAGGCTTTTTCTAAATTTTCAGAGCTTCAAAATTCACGAAGTCGGCATGGTTGACGATCACAGCTTCGACCGTCCTCCGTTCACCATCCCCCTCTTTGGAATGGGCAGCGATGATGTGGAGCACTTCCTGAGGGATATCGAACTGCGAGGCAAAAGCCGCACCGGATATGGGATGGCGGAGGAGTTTCCCCTCCTCACTCTTCACAAAACGGCTCTCCTCTCTAATGTATTCGAACAGTTTACCCACATCATGAAGCAAGGCTCCTGAAAGGAGGATATCCCTGTTTATGGATATTCGGTCCTTGTATTCATCCAGCAAGACATCTGCGATCTGGACAGAGCAGAGAGTGACAGCTCTGGTGTGCTCGATGATATTGATGGGAGTGTGTTCGATCAACAGCGTGAAGGGCATTTCGAGCAGATCCTCGACCGTCCAGCCTTTTTTCTCCATGGCTTCAATCCAGACTTTTAGAGTTTTTTCCTGCAGGTCTGAGTCTTCGATGGACTGAAACTCCGGCATCAGTGAAAGAAGCTTTTTTTGCATTTAGACCTTCCTTTTTTTAGGCCCGTCATACTCATAATCCTGAGGATGAATCTTTCTCATGGTCTTCATCCGGCTTTTCTCCTCATGGACATGGGCAACTAAGCCTGGTACACGTGCGATTATAAAAAACGCATTGCCGATCGCGGGAGGTATGTCCAGATCACACAGGACAGCCGCAATGGCACCATCGACATTGATGGGAAGAGGTCGTCCCATCTGTTTAGCAAGAGTCTTTTCAACAGCCAGTGCGATCCGAATATGTTTTCCTGCCAAGCCCAGCTCTTCAGCAAGGTTGAAAAGCTTGACCGTCCGCGGATCTTGTGTATGGAGCCTATGCCCAAAGCCAGATGCCCGTTGTTTTCTCTCCTTCATTTCGAGGAGGACTTCTTGCGAAGCATCCTCTTCGTCGAGCCCTTTTTCGTCCATCCGTCTGGCGATCTCAAGGAAGAGCTTCATCCCCTCTTCGATGGCACCCCCATGATACTTTGAAATTGCCAAAACTCCGGCAGCAACCGCAGAATTCAGCTCTGCTCCCGTGGACATCACCGTCCGTGCCGTCAAAACAGAGGGAGGGCTGGCCCCATGATCGACCGATGAGACAAAAATGGCATCGATGAGTTTACCGACCTCCACAGAGGGCATCTCCCCTTTTAAGACCAAGTAAATGGCCTGCGAAAAAGTGATCTTTCCCATCAATTCATCGACAGGATATCCCCGCACAGATATGCTGTTGGGTTTGACCTCTGTCACAGATGTTTTCCAGTGAAGATCGCTCATTGTCACCTCCCCGAAGATCCTCTCAACTCGAGAGCGACTTTCGGAATTTCCGATATGGACTCAACCACATGAACACCCACGTCGCGCAGCCTCTGCACCTTGCTATTGTATGATCCTCTTGTTCCTTCAACGATCGCCCCGGCATGAGAAAACCGTGTTCCCGATTTGGCAGCTTTGCCTCCAACATAGGCGATTAAAGGTTTGGTGAATCTTCCCTCTTCGATGAGATCAGCGACTCTTTCCTCTTGCGTTGTCCCGATCTCACCGAACATCGCCACCAAGCGTGTCTGTTCATCCTTCTCAAAAAGCTCCATCACCTCAGGATGGGAAAGGCCCACCACGGCATCTCCGCCCACATGTACAATCGTACTCTGTCCGAGTCCTGCCTCAGTTAAGTAGTATGATATAGCAGAGGTCATCCCACCGCTGCGGGAACTCACACCGATATCTCCAGGTCGAAACCACTCCCGGGCTCTCTCCGCACGCCCCCCGATCATACCGAGAACGGCCTTTCCAGGGCTCACAAGACCCAAAGTGTTAGGCCCGACAAAAACAGCTCCTCGATCTTTCGCCAGCCTCACGATCTCAAGCACATCAAAGATCGGCACGCGATCCGGAACAATGGTTAAGAATTTCACCCCTGCATCTATAGCCTCTAAGGCCGCATTTTTTACTAGCGCGGCGGGAACAAAGATCACGCTAATATCAATGGGCCCGCATTTCTCCCACGCTTCCTCGACTGTGTCATAAACAGGGATTTCGTAGACCTCTCCTCCCCCTTTTCCCGGCGTGACTCCAGCCACAACATGTGTCCCATAATCCGTCATCAGGCGAGTCCTCACCATGCCTTCTCGGCCAGTGATCCCTTGAACAACCACTCTTGATTTTTCGCTGACGAGTATGGCCATCTCTACACTTTCTCTTCCTCTGTCGATTTTAAGTCCGAAGTCCCTTTGATCAATCGATTCCGGTATTCCTTGAGTCCAGGGATCGGCAGATGAATATCAATAGCATTTTGCTCATGAAACTGGCAGAAAATCTCACAAGCCAGGCATTCCGTGCATTTGCCCTTCTTCGCGTCCTCTTCGGTCACAGCAAGGACGGGTTTGTCATCCAAGAGCTTAAGGATCCCCGGAGCACAAGCGTCCACACAGCCTTTTGAAGTGCATAACACACACTTTGAGTGGTCAATGGCGATCTTCCCTGTGAAAATCTCAAACCCGTAAGCATCTACGGACACATCGGAATCGCAGATAGGCCTGATCTCATGAGGGATACTGCCATTCTTATCGATCAGCTCTTTCATTCGGCGGGCACAAAACTCCGGGGAATCATCCCGGCCATACCCCTCGACCTCTGCGGGAATATCCTTGAGATAGGCCGCGAGTATTTCTATAGCTTTCTCCTCATAATTCCCTCCCAGGCGGATCACACCAGGAATTTCCAGTTTTTCCTCATAAAAAGCTTTCACGAGCCCCCGGGCGGAATGATACTGTTCTTGGCTGGCTACACCAGAGCCAGAAGCGAAATATCCCTTGATATTCGGTTGGGAAAGGATGATCTTTGCGGCACGATAGACCTTGCTGGCCGATGGATTTCCGCTGGTATCACAGTAATTAGCCAGATGGAAGCCCGAGTTCAAAACCGCATCCATGGACATCATAGAGCCACCGCCACCCGCCCCGTTAAATCCTATATATCTGTCCTCTTTGGGGATCTCATCCGTCATCTGTAAAAAATAAAAAGTGCCTCGATGGTCCTTTTCTTCTACGTGATAGGCGATCTTCTCAAGCTCTGAGGGTGGCCGGTCGAATTCCCGTGCGATCTCTATGCCCAACTCGGGATGTCGGAAAACGGCATAATCATCAACAGCGATATGGCAATCGGCTGCGTACACTTCGCCATCTTCGGTCAGGACCATCGGATTGATCTCTGCCGAGCGGGCGTCGTACTGACGGGCCACTTTATACAGCTTTGTCAGAACATCCGAGATCTTCAAAAGGAGCTTCCCGGATATTCCCGTCCGGCGCAGGAGATTCCGAGCTTCGTAATCCCTCAATCCCTTCAATATATCGATGGGGATATGGGCAACCTTCTCTGGATGCTCTTGTGCGATCTCTTCGATCCCAGTCCCCCCCACAGAGCTGAAGATCATCAATGGGGATTTTTGCGCATCATCGATAATAAGGCCTGCAAAATACTCTGATCGAATGGCCAATTTCTCTTCCACCAGAACTTTTTCGACCTCATAATTCTTGATTTTTTTCCCCAACAATTTGCGGGCCTTCTCTTCGGCTTCCTTGGGAGAATCGGCAAATTCGATCCCACCTAATCCCGCACGCCCCGTCACCCAAACCTGGATCTTCAAAACGACAGGCCGTCCCAATCGTTCAACGACATCGCGAGCCTCCTCCGGAGTAGATACCACCTCGCCCTCAGGAACACGAATGCCAGCTTCCCTCAGAAGTTTTTTGCCCTGGTATTCATACAGTCGCGACACGTCAGCCGTCCTTTCGTCTTAGTTTATATATTATTCTTATCATATGAAATTTTGTCAATCACAAAAGCATGGAAGGACGCATTTTCAAATCCATGATCAGCTTCTTCAAAAGGCCCATCGAAGGTTAGAATGTATCCTACATGTGTATCAGAGAAGATGCATCAAGATTTAATAAATTCACAATTTCTTCAAAAACATCTTAAAATGGTACATTTATTGCAGTATAAATTGTCAGATTAATTGGTTGGGGAAATAGCTGTGAGGAGATTTCAGAATGAAAATCTCGATGCTATGGAAAACAACCTTGATCGTGGTCCTCGCCTTTACTAGCTGTCAAAGCTTCGATTTGGAAGTTTATCCAGATGTGAACATTCATTCCCGCCCAGGATATAACAGTTCTTTGAGCAAAAGCTCTGTTGAAAGCTTGTTGGCAGAGATATGGTATTCAGACTTCCTGAACAGAAACGAATTGAACGAGGCTGAAATACTCAATAATAACTATGGAATTTTCGGAGAAGGCAGCGAGTTTGCTAGACATACTAATGGCCGCGCCTGCTTCATCATAGAAGAAGGTTATTCAGATATGGTGCTGCTGAACAGAAAACTCTTCCCGCATCTCGAGCGGGATAGGAACGGTAAAGCCAAAGCCACAGAGCTCGATAGGAAAATTATAGCCACGCTTCTTCATGAGCTGTTCCACGATTTCTGGTACAACACGCTCGACTTTCAGAAACGGTTTATGTTCTCAGCCGAAACAGAGATCTTTCTCAGGGAAATCGAAATGATAAAATCAAAGCAGGATAAACTGGATTTTTTAAAAAATATCGGATATCACGCACCCGAGGAAAGTGATTTCAAACCCTTTGAAGAACTCCAAATTGTAAAGAAAGATTATACGGATGAAAAATTTTTTGGCACAGAGCTCTATTCGATCATCGCGGATAGAGCATTTTCTGGAAGAATTATCATTCCCAAACCTTTCAGGAAATTCTACAACGGAATTGTATCCGAATCCATTCTTGATAAAGGATATATCTGAGCGGAGATTAGGATGAATGTTCGTAAATGGGCAATGGTTGTACCTTTAGCGAACATCTCAAGCATAGATTCTATCATCGGGAATTTACGCAGACCAAGGGGACTTGGCATATTTTTTGCTGAAGTTCTTAGAGGTAAGAAAATTTGAGAAGGACAAAGAGTGATTCAATGACATAGAGACGATATTTTGTAGCGGCTGACTGAAACAGAAGAGGCTGTTTGAGACTATTTGAGTCTCAGGCAGTCTTTTTTTTTGGAGGTCAGAAGTTCTTGAACATCCGCAATAAAAACAGAGGAGAAGGGAAATGAAAAGAAAAGCAATCCCTGTTGTGATTTTCACAACTCTCCTTGTTTTTTCTCTTTTTTCATGGGCCATATCTTCGGATGCAAAGAGGCTTCATGAGGCGGCTCAAAGGGGAGATGTCGATTTAATGATAGAGCTCCTCGAAAAAGATCCCAAACTCGCAAACTCACGCAATGACAACGGCTGTACTCCTCTCCAATATGCTGCCTATTCCGGGCAACTGGAAGCAGCCCGATTACTCATCGAAAAAAAAGCCAATGTGGATGTGAAGGGAAGCCACCACGGATGGACAGCACTCCATCTAGCAGCCATGAAGGGCCACAGAGAGATCGCTGAACTTTTGATAACAAATGGGGCAGAGATCGAGACCAAAGATAAAAA
This sequence comes from Candidatus Aminicenantota bacterium, assembly GCA_023135995.1. Lineage (GTDB taxonomy): Bacteria > Acidobacteriota > Aminicenantia > Aminicenantales > Aminicenantaceae > WTAW01. The sequence goes on from JAGLRY010000111.1 coordinate 6,477, forward strand.
AGGGAGCATCCCTCTTCACTTTGCCTCTTCCCGAGGTCACAGAGATGTGGTCGAATTCCTTTTATCTCAAGAAGGATCGATAAATGCCAAGAATAATTGCGGTCTAACGCCTATGCACATGGCTGCGGCGGGGGGTTACAAAGACATCATCGAGTTGCTGATCCGTCACGGAGCAGATGCCCATATGAGAGATCATGCCGGCCAAACGTCGCTTCATGTGGCCTCATGGAATGGACATGTGCCGATCGTTGACATGTTGATCGCAGAAGGTCTGGACATGAATGAACAAGATAGTAAAGGAGATACACCGCTCCATCTTGTAGCTTTCAGCGGTTATAAAGATGTGATCGATACTCTAATTGTGAATGGAGCGAATGTGAATATCAGAGACAAAGCTGGACACACCCCACTCGACCATGCAAGGAAAGTCGGCCGAGAAGAAATCGTCAGCCTTCTTCTCGCAAAGGGAGCCATGGGAAGCACAAAAGTCAACGAGGGAACCAGAAGATAATCCCACTCACTCCAGCCAGATCTTTACGATCTCATCATCCTCATAGACTTCGATAAGCGCCATGGGGCCCACCTTTTTCAACTCCGCAAAAAGCTCCTTCAGGTCGATATCATACTCATCCCGGTCGATTCTCAGATTTTTATTATCCACACATTTCATAAAAAGCTCGACCAAAGAGATCGGCAGCGTGATCTTGACCTTATCCTTTTTGGTCTGAGTGTCTGTGATAAGAACTTTAAACCACTTGGCTTCTTTTCCAGGATCATACTGTGGATTTTTTTTAACAGCCTTTTTAATGGCTTGGATGTCATCATCGCAATCTGCAAAGACTGTTCCTGCACTGAAAAAACCCATCATGATTAGGGCCAAAACAAAGACTATGATTCTTTTCATCGGATGCCTCCTTGATTTTAATCTATCCATATCTTGAGAACAGAGCCTTCGCTCTTTATCTCGATGATATTTCCTTTGACTCTGGTGAGTTCTTTGATGATCTTGTCCAGGTCATACCCTTCTCTTCTCATATTCTCCTTCTCCTCGGAAGGGATTGCGGCAAGGGCAAGGTCCGCCAGAGCCCAGGGGATGTCCAGTGAAAGCTTGGCTTTTTTCTTCCCCTCTTCGTACGCACGAATATGCAGTATTTTTGCTCTGCTCTCGTATCTCTCTTCCTCAAAATCTTTGAGCGCATCAGGATCCACTCTTAACACGGCGATCTTTGCTCTGTCTTTGAGCTCGTCATCCCGTTCCTCTTCCAGGATCTCCATCAAAACGGGCAAACCCCTTCGCGCAACTTTGTTATCTTTAGCATAACTCAGCTTAATGGCCGCCCAATATTTGATGATCCTATTCGGTGAGGAAAGTCTTTTTTCAATTTCGCGCAGGTAAGACTTTTTACCTCGCTCATACAACCGAAACGCCAGTTCTATGATGGATGTTTCAGCCTCCTCTACTAACTGTTCGTTACGTTCATCCAGCTGAGTGTAGTCTTTGTAGACCTCCAAGGCCTTTACCTCTTTTCCCGATTGCTCTTGCAGACATTTTCCCAAGTAAAAAACCGCCGGGGAATGCCAAGGGCTCTCCGGATAATCATCGATTAGCTCTTCCAATTTTTCCTGTGCCTCTTCCCATTTCTTGTCAAAAATGAGTATTTTTGCATCTTGGAAGAGTTTCTCATCCGGATCGAGCTGGGCATAGGCCTGCAGGACAAATGAAACGCAAAGAATTATGATTAAGCTTGTGCCAGATTTTCTCACTTTATACCTCACTTTCCTCTAATTCTTTCTTCAGAAGTTTTATCTTCAACAGAAGATGTTTTTCTTCGATGAGGCTCTGAATATTTTGAAGATCTTCCTCTGATAACTGATCACTGACTTGTGTCAGCTCAAAAAAGAGGAATTCGATCTGATCGCAGATTTCTTTCGCTTTGGCCATGCGGAACTTATCCAGTTGAGGATTGATGTATCTTTTCTTGGCGAGTAGTTCTTTGGCTGCTTGTGAAACAAGATCATGCCGCCAAGCTTGCGGTGTTCTCTCTGGAGACGCCTGGACAAAATCCAAGAGGACGTACTGACTTTTCTCAAGGTAATCCAGGGTTTCTCGTCTCGCCATCTCAAGCTCAACACGGTCTAAAAATTCCTGTGACACAAAAAAGCTTTCTCCTCGAGATTCTCTCAGCAAGGATGTCCGCAGCACGATCAGTGTCGCGAGAGAACCCAGCACAAGTCCCACGAGCAGAACGGCATAGACGGGCTTTAGCCGGGATTGAATCAGAATTTCCCAAAAACTCCTTCGCGGCGCCTGTTGAGGAAAAGCGGATTTTTCGTCAAACACAGCATCACTGATTTGGCTGGGAAGGGCCTCCCAGTCCACCGATGCCATGGCCTCTTCCACGTTATCATTCAGGGAATCCGCAGCCTGGGTCACCGCCTTTATTCCCTGGAGTTCCTCCTGACAATGCGGGCAGATATCCAGATGAGATTGGATCTGCTCTCTTGTATTGGCATCGAGCTCTCCATAGAGGAAAGCGACCAGATCCCTGTTGATTTTTTTGCACTTCTCGTTCATGTTTGCTCTCCCATATAAGGGGTCATCAAGGCCCTTAGATTCTGCACAGCCTTGAAGTGGAGGGATTTCACTGTTCCCACTGAGATCCGCAAAATCTGTGCGATCTCTTTATATTCAAGGTTGTTGTAATGTTTCATCACAAAAATCATACGTTGTTTTTCGGTGAGTCTGTCTAAACATTCCGCAAAAACTCTTTTAATATCGGAAAAAGAATGGGAATTTTCATCATTCCAAGCAGGCACGTTGACCTCCTCGACATCTTTATCACTCCTGTAATCCTTGTTCCGGCTGTAATTCTTCCGGTAATAATCGATACAGAGGTTCTTGGCGATCTGCAAAAGCCATGTCTGAAAATTTTTTTCCGTATGGAACATGTTCACTTTCTGGTACAACCTCAAGAATGTCTCCTGGACGACGTCTAAAGCATCCTCATTATTCCGCAAATAGGAATAGGCCAGCAGATAAACTTTCTTTTGGTAAAGACGCGTGATCTCCACGAAAGCCTCTCTGTCACCTTCCTTTATTCGTTCGACCAGAAGAGGGACGTTGTGTGGTTCTGCAGTTCTTGTGAATTCCATCTGTCCCATAGACATTCCTGTATGAGTACCCACTCTCTCAATCAAGCCAGATCAAGACTTTACTCTCTTCGTCCTCGATCTCGACCAGGAGCCCGGGGCCTAATTTCTCGAGGTCTTTGATATCTCTCCAATCGAAATCATACCGATCATCGAATTCAAATCCTTCCTCTTCATCTGCCGCTTTGATCCCGATATCCATACATGTATTCACCAACCAGAAGGGCGCCGAAACTTTGACGAGCTGGCGCTCTGAGGCCTCATAGACCAACACTTGGATAGAACTGGCTATACCCTCTCTGTTCGGACATTTTTGGTGGATGTAATCTATCTGCTTGTATGCCGAATCGAAATAGCGGTCTGGATTCTTGACGTTTTTGATAACTCGAACAGTAAAGCATCCCGCTGACAATAGAGGGATTAAAATTAACAAAGCGATTTGAGTTGCTTTTTTTATTTTTCTCATCGAAATCCTCTATGGAACATTTCCAAAGTTTAGTACGGAAGTATTCGTGAAAAGGTTCACGTTTCGACCTCTATTTTTTTAGAGCCATCATCAGATGGGATCTTCCATTTTCACCCCTTACGTCTGCGGATTTATTTTTTAGAAAAGTCTGTCTCGAATGTGTCCTTTTACATTATTCGGTTCTTTTTCATATCGTGGGGGTTCTAACTCAGAAAGTATTCAAAGATGTTTTCACCCGATGTCGCTCAAATCATCCCTGAATACTTTTCTCCACACATGAAAGCCTTGGTTCCCCCCTTCAAAATGGAAGAGCTCATTATTCTCACACAGATCAAGAGTAGCGGATCCATTTGAGGATTTCGCCGAAGCTCGGGCGTTTTCCGTACATCAAGATCCCCACCCGATAGATCTTGGCTACAAGCCAGATCATCAGCACGATCGACAATACGAGTAGGATGATAGAACCTGCGATCTGTGAAAACGGGGGAAGCAGCACACAGATGCGCAGAAGCATGAGTATGGGAGCGAAGAACGGGATCATGGATAGCACGACCGAAAAAGTGCTGTCAGGGCTTTTGATCACAAACATCATGAGCAAGATAGGAACAACAAGAAACATGACCACCGGCATGATGAGCTGTTGGGCTTCCTTTTCCGAATTCACCATGGATCCGATGGCTGCATACATGGTGGCATAAAGAAAATATCCCAGGATAAAGAATAAAACAAAATAGACCAAAATATAGGCGGGAATGGAGGGCATTGTGAATGATGCGGCAGCGGGGAAAAAACCCGTTATCAGTTTCTTGCTGTACTGTGATGCAACAATACCAAAGAGAGCCCAAATGGCATACTGTGTGAAACCAACGGCTGCGATCCCCACAATTTTTCCGGCCATGAGTTGGAAAGGTGTCAAAGAAGAAAGGACGACCTCAACAACACGAGAACTCTTCTCTTCGATCACACCCCTCAAAATAATCTGCCCGTAAAAAAGCAGGGTCATGTAGAGGACGAGGACCAAGAAATAGGAGATGATGAAGGTCCCTCCCGTATCCCTCTCCACACCCCTTTTTGTGACCTTCTTTGTCACAAGCACCACGGGGCGCGTGTACTCGCTTATCTTAAGCGGATCCAACCCTTCGCCCCTCAATCTTTTTTCGATCACAATACTGCTTAAGGCCCGGTTGAAGTTTCCTCTTTTGTCAAAATCTGACACGTGTTCGGAAACGAATTCTGCCTCTCCGCCTCCCGAGATATCAGCGGGAATGTAAATATAAGCGGAAAGTTCTTTACGCAAGACTTTCTGGTTCAGATCCTCTCTGAGGGCCTCCACATCATCCTTCAGTTGGTAGCTTATCAGGAGATATCGCCGGGATCCTTCCTTCAGTTTTTGATCGAGTTTTTGTTCGAGATCCATAAAGATCTCCCCCGTTTCATCGATGATCCCGATCTTCTCCTGCTGATCGACCGAAATGAACTGAACCACAACTGGCACCACAATAAACGCGGCCATCAGAACTGGGCCTAAAATCGTCCCGATGATGAAACCTTTGGTGCGGATGATCTGGATGTATTCCCTTTTAATGACTGAGAGTATCTTTTGCATCTTTCTCCCCTACTTTCTCGATAAAGATCGCGTTTAAAGTCGGTTCCATGACCTCAAATTTGGTGATCCTGATCTTACCCACGAGTGTGTTGAGCAGTTCTTGAGGATCCGTCTGTTCTTTAAGCTTGATTTCCATAAACTTTCCGTAGTCATCTATTTTTTCGATCTCTGGTAAGCTCTGTATAAAACTGGCGTCGCCATCATAATCCAGAACAACAGAGTTCTTTCCGTACTGTTTTTTGATGTGGCTCAAATTCCCTTCCAGGACCATTTTGGCCTTGTTGATAAGACAGATGTTGTCACAGATCATCTCCACCTGTTCCATCCTGTGCGTGGAAAAGATGATCGTCCGTCCATTCTTTTTCATCTCCAGCATGATATCCTTAAACAGCTTTGTATTCACTGGGTCCAATCCGGAAAAGGGTTCATCCAGAATGATAAGCTCTGGATCATGAATAACCGTAGCGATGAATTGGATTTTCTGCTGCATCCCCCTTGATAGCTCTTCCACCTTTTTCAGCTTCCAATCTGTCAAGTCAAATCGTTCCAGCCAGAGATCGATCCTCTTCCGGGCCTCTTGACCCTTCAATCCTTTCAGTTCGGACAGAAAGTAAAGATGCTCCCCAACCTTCATCTTGGGATATAGTCCTCTGTCTTCAGGCAAGTAACCGATCCTCTCCTTCATCGCCTCATCCATCTTTTTATCCAATACTCGGATAGAGCCCTTATCAGGAATGATGATATTCATGACCATACGGATAGTGGTCGTTTTTCCAGCTCCGTTTGGACCGAGCAATCCAAAGATCGTTTGTTGAGGGATCTTGAGCGATAGATCTTTGACAGCATAAAAATCCCCAAACTTCTTGGTAATGTCTTCAATCTCCAATGCATTCATCACTTTTTCCTCATATATTGTGGTTAACCTGGATGATATAATACATCTTCAAAAAGTTCAAATTCGAGTCGTCCACCGCAAATCCTTTGCAACGAAGCGACCTCCCACCCACCCTATTATAAAGGATGGCTCGCCCGAAGGGTAAAAAATGTCGATTATGAACAATAAAGACATTGAAAACAGAATTGTCAGATTTATTTCTTGCAAGAATAAAGTAAAGAACTGATATTGTTTTTATTGAAATAAGTATCGACATTTTTTATGAATAATTCAGGTTAATTTAAAAGTGGATTTCTGATATATTAGTCCTGGATTATTTACGAGTTGAGTGGTAGGTCGGGTCGGTAGTGAACTACCGCAAGCCGACCCAGCCTAACCCGGGCTACAACGAAGTCGATGCCGACCCAACCTAACCAGGTAAGATCAGCTCGCTCGAAGGGTAAAAAATGTCGATTATAAATGAAAATCACATAGGAAATTCAGTGCCCAAATGAATATTCCGAAAAAACAATGTAAAATTCTGATATTGCGTTAGTTATGATAAGTATCGACATTTTTTATGAATAATTTAGGTTAGTAAGCCGATAAGGAAAAAAGGAGCAGAGATGAAAAGAGGAACATATGTATTGATTATCTTTTTGATCTTCTTCGTTCTGATATTGGCCACCATCGTATCTTTCATGTACTTTGAACTTGCGAAGCCGGCCAAAGTTAAACCCAACACATACTTGGAAATGAAACTCATGGGAGCAGTGGAAGAACGCCCCATGCCTAACGTCATGACGACATTTTTTATGGGAGGAGACCCTCTCTCCATGTACGATATTTGGCTCAATTTCCAGAAAGCCAAAGCAGACAGGAATATCAAAGGCATCATCCTCCGTATCGGTCTGCTCCAGTGCGACTGGGCCAAAGTCAACGAAATCAGAGAACTTGTCCTGGATTTTAAGACGTCGGGCAAAAAAACATATGCGTATATCGAGGAGGCCCTCGATTTTGATAAGGAGTATTTCCTCGCAACCGCCTGTGACCAGATCTTTCTCCACCCACTTGGCGCCATGATCATCAACGGCATTGGGGGATACGTACCCTTTTTCAAAGGATCTCTCGAAAAATTGGGTATTGAAGCCGAGATCGAGCATATCGAAGAATACAAGACAGCCTACAACATGTTCACAGAGAAGGGCTTCACTCCCAGTCACAGAGAGATGATAGAATCCATCTATGAGAGTTTGTTCACCACCTATGTGACAAAAGTGGCAGAAGCGAGAGGAAAAGACGAAAAAGAGTTTCGCGCGCTGATCGACCAGGGTTACTTCCACAGTGAGAACGCCAAGGAATTAGGGCTGGTGGACAAGCTTCTCTATGAAGATCAGTTGGAAGACATTCTGAAAGAAGGAGAGAAATCCGTCCGTCGTATAAGTCACAGCCGTTATCTAAAAACAAAGGTGTCCGCGTCCGGTTTGAATAGAGGAAAAAAGATCGCCCTCATCTATGGAGTCGGCACTATCCATTCTGGAGAAAGCATGCGCGGGCAGACTATGGGCAGCAGCACTGTTGCCCGATGGCTACGAAGAGTCAGAAAGGACAAAACGATCGCTGCTGTCATTTTCCGAGTCGATAGTCCAGGAGGCTCAGCAGTGGCATCAGATGTCATCGGACGAGAAGTGGCGCTGACCAAGACGGAAAAACCGATCATCGTCTCCATGTCGGATGTCGCCGGATCCGGAGGTTATTGGGTTGCTATGGATGCACACAAGATCGTAGCGCAACCACAGACTCTGACCGGATCCATCGGAGTCATTTTCGGAAAGTTCAACTTGATCAAGCTCTACGAGAAATTGGGTGTGACTTCGGAAAAGATCGCTTACGGAAAGAGGGCTGATATGTTTTCCACTTTCCGAAGACTCCGCCCAGAAGAACGAGATCTCCTCAAAAAGGAGATTCTCTGGACGTACGACCACTTCACAACCAAAGTCGCTCAAGGCCGGCATTTGACTAAAGAGGAGGTCAACGACATCGGACGAGGCCGCGTCTGGACAGGACAACAAGCCAAGGAAATCGGATTGGTCGATGAGATTGGTGGATTATCCAAAGCCCTCAAAATGGCCAAAGAGAGAGCAGGGATTCCCGAAGAGGAAAGTGTTCGACTCGTTGTGTGGCCGAAAAAAGCCTCTCTTTTTGAAAGCTTTTTCGCCAGGTCCATGGCTCAGACAAAGCTCTTTTCAGATAAGAATCTCGAAAAGCTAATAAGAACACTTCAAATCCTCGAGAAGGAGCGTGTCCTGGCGATCATGCCTCTTATCTATGCTACGCGGTAAAAGCTAGGCCGGTCTATCTGTCACATTTGTAGCCCGGGTTAGGTTGGGTCGGCTCGCGGTAGTTCACTACAGCTCCGTGGGCCACTTCCTTCACCTTATTGTTAGGGTGGGTTGGGTTGGCCTCGACTCGTGAATAGTCCAGGTTAGTAAGCGTAGGAGTCCGGGCAGATCGTTTTGAAGTCACAAAAGTTGCAGTTGTGCCAGTCCGGTTTGGCCCGGTAGTCTTCCTGCCTTATTCCTGCCTCTGCTGCCTCGATCTTCGCCATAGCTCTATCCCGCTCCTTTTGACCCTTCTCAGCATGACCGACAATATCAGACTCGAGGAAATAGAGCTGGATTTCCACGAGTGGAAGGTCCTGTGTCTTGGCGAAGGACAGAGCATACAAGTCCATCTGTAAACTCTCTTTGGCCCTCTTGTTTGCCTCTTTCTGGTCCTTAACGCCAGTCGCTTTATAATCGATGATCACACCCCCTTTATTGAGGAGATCAATCCTGTCCCATCGACCGGTAAATTTCACATGATTGTGCTGCCACCGGAATTCTTTCTCCAGATAAAGAGGGTTCCTCCCCGAAGATTCTTGCCGATGGTAAAATAGGCGCAGAGCCTTTTCGCCATCCTTCTTTCTCATTTCTTCATGTTCTCTGCTCAAAAATCCCTCATTGATCCAGTGCTCGAAGTACTCCTTGATCAGTTCCTCTTCATTGATCGTTCTCCCAGACATCCTGTGCTTCAGGTAAAAATGGATCGTATTGTGCAAAACGCGCCCGTAAACCAGATTGTGATGCGGGAGTACGGGGATACGCATCACTTGCCTGTATTTGTACTTCAGAGGGCAGGTCAAATAGTCATCCACCCGGAAGAAACTGAGAGTGAGAGATCCTTCCTCTTTCACCTTGGTCAGAGGGATGTTCTGTGTAAAACGCGAGGCATACCTTTTGATCTCTTCCAGAGACGAGGTGCGTAAAGTTTCCTCGGGTGATTGGGGAAGGTCGAGCGCTTCCAAAACAAAAGGGCTGACTTTTTTTGGTCTTTTCAGCCCGTAGTCCTTTGACCAGACCAAATACAGAAGCTTCTCCGCCCGTGTCATGCCCACATAGAAAAGACGTCTTTCTTCCTGAAGATAGTTCTCGCGTTCCGGCAATTCCTCATTGAGTAACTCATCAGGAACAGGGATCTTTTCCCGCCTCTGGCGTCCTGGGAACCTGTCTGCGATCAAGCTGACCATAAAAACGATGGGAAACTCCAATCCTTTGGCCTTGTGAACGGTCAGAACATTAACAGCGTCCTCCTCCAGTTCGGCTTCAGCCGAAGCAGGATTGTCTCCAACCTGTTGGAGGAGGTCAAGGTGTTCAGCAAAGGAGAACATCGAATCATCTTCGCTTAACTCTGAGAAATTTTTTACTTTGTCAAAGAAAATGCGAATGTTTTTGATCTTTATCTCCCCTGGAAGGCCTCCCTTTTCCACAAGGTCTTTAAGGAAGCCCGATCTTTCAAGAAAAGAATACAGGACTCGCCCGGCGTTCTGTGTACCGGCAAGTTGGGAGAAAAAGAGCAAATCGCCGAAGATCTTTTTCACTTTTGCTTCACTGGGAGCAGAAAGGTCAGCAGGACTTTGTCCTGCTGAGAGCATCTTGAACACACGATGCAAAGGAAGATGTTTCTTGGTAGCAAAGTTCGAAAGCTTAGTCAGATCATATGGGTCCATCCCATAAGCATCGGATAGAGAAAGGTGAAAAAGGCTCTTGCTATCCTCAAGATCTGTCAATGCCCGAATAAAGGAAACAAGGATCTTCACTTCTTCCTGGGCGTAGAGTCCACGACTTCCAGAGAATCGGAAGGGAATTTCTTTCATGTTTAAAGCTCTAAGAAAGGGATCGGCATCAGCATTGCGCCGCACCAAAATCGCCAGGTCTTTGAAGTTGTAGCCCTCTTTGGTCTTTTCTAAGATGATCTCAGCCACTTTATCCGCTTCATGGGAGAGTGTATCCAGCTGAAGCATGTGGATACTTTTTCCTTTATGTGTGATCGTCGACTCCAACCTCTTGTCCACCTTCTCCTGAAGCTCCAGCCGGTCTGGATTGTTATGCTGGATCAGCCGGTAGGAGGAATCGAGGATATTTTGTGTTGAACGGTAGTTCTTTACTAGAACAACTTTTTTGGCATGCGGATAGATTGTCCGAAAACTTCTGATGTTGCTTAATGAGGCGCCACGAAACCTAAAAATGCTCTGATCGTCATCACCGACAACGGTTAAGTTTTGATGTTCCCGACAGAGCAACTTGAGTAGCTCAAACTGGATGTAATTGGTATCCTGGAATTCATCGACAAGAATGTATTTATACCTCTGCTGGAACTCTTTGTGCACAGAGGGTCGTTCCTTGAATAGCTTCACCGTTAAGACAACTTGATCCTCAAAATCGATTTTGCCTTCTTTGACCAATAAAGCCTGGTACTCTCTATACACCTGAGCCATTTCCAGATGCTTTTGGGCCTGCTCCAACTCGACAGCATCCTTGGCTTTCTTCTCGAGATCCTTTGCATAATCCAGATACTCTTCGGGCCGGATATCTTCCTGTTTCAATCTCTTTATGGCCGATAAAAGTTCTTGAACATGTTTTGTAGGGAGGCTCAGTGGCCTGTAGTATTTCAAAGGAAACTGAAAAAGATGTTCCCTAAAAAAGATGGCCTGTTCCACATCGTCCAACAGCTTAAAATCTAAAAAGTAGCCCATTTCATGGATGGTGTTCCTTAGGATCTTTTCACCGAAGGAATTGAATGTGGAGATATCAACATAGGAGTAGCCGTAAGGAACCAGGAGATCGACCCTCTCCTCCATCTCACTGGCTGCTTTTTCGGTAAAAGTTAAGGCAAGCATTTCCTCAGGTTTAGCAACTTTCGATGCAATTAAATAGGCGATGCGGTGAGTGATAACCTTTGTCTTTCCAGTGCCTGCGCCTGCAATGATCAGCAGTGGTCCCTCACCATGAATAACGGCTGCTTTTTGTTCCTCGTTCAAGCCTTCCAATAATTTCATTATCCTGAACTATTCATAAAAAATGTCGATATTTATTCACATTAACTCGATCTCATCATCATCCTTATTCTTCCTGTGAACCATATAGATAACTCCTTTCTCAATGTCCTTTTTATTTATAATCGACATTTTTTTATGAATAGTTCAGGCTAATTTAAAATTATTCTGAGCCGGAGGAATAAGAAAGAAAAAGTCAGCGGACAGAGTAGCATAGGGAAGAGACTAGCGAATTATGATGACGATCTCGTCCGGTTTCATCAGCCAGAGTTTTTCTCGTGCCTTTTTTTCGACAGCTTCGGGATTTGTCTTGAGCTCTTCTATCTCTCTCTCCAGCTTCCTTTTCTCTGCGAGGAGTCTTATCTTTGCCTGGACTAAGGTGTTCTTCTTTTTTTGGGTTTGATAGACTTCGACTAAACCTCTCTCCCCAAAAAATGAGGCGATAAGAAAGACAAGAAAAAGAAATGCTGCCCCTGACAAGAAAAGTTTTCTCCTCAAAGACAGGCCCTGCTTTTTCCTTCTTGTTCTCAAGACAGCTTCTCCAAGCCAGCCCTCAAAAGCCTCTTGACGTCCTTTGGTGTGCCCGCCTCTGCATAGCAGCGTATCAAGGGTTCGGTTCCTGAACTCCTCAAAAGGACCCAATCATCGTTGCTGAAATCCAGTTTAAGGCCATCGATGATCTCGATATTGGTGACCTTTCTCCCATCGAGTTGAGAAGGGGGATGCTTCCTGAGTTTCCTCAGCTTTCTCTCTCTATCCAGGGTCAGAGGAATCGTCCTCTGCTCTCCTACTCTTTTTCCGTATTTCTTGAAGAGATCATCCAGATGTTTCGATAACTTCTTCCCAGAAGCAGCCATCATCTCTGCAACAAGAAGCCCAGCGACAATGCCGTCCTTTTCGGGGAGATGGTCTTTAAGCACGATACAAGCACTCTCCTCTCCCCCGAACATGATTTGACCTTTCAGGAAAAGATCGGCCATAAATTTGAATCCAACCGGAGTTTTATACAAAGGACAGTCATACTCTCTGGCAATTCGGTCTATCAGGTGCGTCGTTGCTACCGATCGGGCAACCCCCCCTCTCCAGTTTTTGTTTTCGATAAGATACTCCAGAAGGAGAGATAGAACCAGGTTCGGATCAATAAAGTTCCCTTTTTCATCGACGATCCCGAAACGATCCCCATCACAATCAGTGGCAATCCCCAACTGGCATTTTTTCTCCTTGATGAACTTCTTTAATTCTCCAAGGTTCTCCTCTGTACACGAAGGAGTGAGCCCCCCAAAATAAGGATCAATGTAGCCGTGGAGCTCCTCAATGGGGATATGGTTCTCTTCTAAGATCTCGTCCAGGTATTCTCGGCTTGTCCCATACAGCGAATCTGCAGCTATCCTGATCTTCGACTTGCGTATGAGCTCAAAATCGATCTTATCCTGAATGAACATCAGATAATCCTGCTGTAGGTTGATTTTTTCAATGTATTCCGATTTGGGGTAATAGGGACAGAAAGAAAAATCTTTGCTCAATTGTCTGATATTCTTTTCGATCTGGTCAGTGACCTCAGGAAGTGCGGGTGCCCCCGACTCGGTATTGAACTTCAAACCATTGTACTCAGGGGGATTGAAGGATGCGGTAAAATTAATGCCCCCATGGGCCTCACGCTTTATCACTTGATACGCTTGGGCTTGAGATGGAGCATCTCTGTCGGAGAGGCAAGTGTGAATTTGATTATGTGAGAGTACTTTAGCTGCTTCAAAAGCGAATCTCTCTGATAAAAATCGTGTGTCATAATTCACGATAACAGAGATATTCTCTCCATCGAACCTTTTCCTCATGTAGTTGGCAATGGCTTGAACCACAATCCTTACATTCTGGAATGTGAATTCTTCCCCCATTATGGCTCGCCAGCCAGAAGTGCCAAATTTAATCATTCTCTTTTTGACTCAAAATTAACACAACCTTCCCCCAAATTCAACCTATAAGTCAGACTGGTGAGCCATAATCCATCTTCTCCGGAGACCCCCCCCACACAATTGGGACACTCAATAACGTAATGTGAATTCATGCCATCACGCTTTTAGGGATGTTTACGTGATTAGAGATTTGTTTTTGAAAAGATATTCAGTAATATACTCATAGTGGAAAAACTAAGGCTTCGGATCTTGACGGGGATTTTCTTTGTATCTGCAGCTACCCTCTGCTTGGCGATCACTCTTACCAGGTATTTCAGCATTTCCCAGCAGTACCACTTTGCATTTCTAGTGGTCAGTATCACGTTCTTGGGATACGGGGCAAGCGGTTCTGCACTGGCTGTTTCTAAGCGTATTCATGCTTACGAAAGAGACAGAATTTTATCCTATACATCTCTGGCCTTTGCCTGTTCTGTGGTTTTTTGCTTTCTCCTGTGCAATAGGATCCCCTTTGATTTCATCCAGCTTGCATGGGATGCCCATCACGTTGTTTTGATTCTTCTGTATTACGCCCTTCTCAGTGTGCCTTTTTTTTTCGCTGGGCTGACGATCGCTTTGGCCATCGCCCACACTCCTGCCCAAGTGAACAAGATCTACTTTTCCGATCTTGTCGGTGCTAGCTGCGGCATCATTCTTGCTGTATTGATCTTTCTTCCGAAGGGAGATCGTGGCGTCATCCTGATCATCTCGCTCCTTGCACTTGTAGCTGCAGCACTCTTCGGCCAGAGACAAGCCCTTCTCTATAAAATCTTTCTTGGTTTCCTTCTCACTGTGGGGATAGGTCTCTTCCTCTCCTCACCAGCCTGGTTGAGTTTCAGGATATCCCCATTCAAAGCACTCCCTCTCGCTATGCAATACGCAGAGGCAAAAACACTTCTCACCAAGTGGAACGGTATTTCACGCATCGACATCATCGAATCTCCAGCTGTGCGTTTCGCCCCTGGACTCAGCCTTCTGTACACAGAAGTACTCCCCACACAAGTGGGCCTATCTGTCGATGGAGGAAACATCACGGCTGTGACAAGTTTTAAAGATCGAGACACACATACGCTCAAATTCCTATCTTACCTGCCTTCGTCTTTTCCCTATTTGATCGCCAAAAATCCCAAGGTTCTCATTTTAGAGCCCAAAGGAGGAATGGACGTTCTGAGTGCATTCCAGAATAGGGCTCCAGACATAACTGTGATCGAAAACAATCCACTTATCGTGAGCATACTCCGCAACGAACTCGCTGCGTTTTCGGGGGATATCTACAATGGAGATCAGATTCATGTCGTCTCATCAAGCAGCCGAACAGCTTTAGAGAAGGACAAAGAACTCTACAATCTTATCGTTCTCTCCCTGACCGATATTTTTGGGTCTACAGGAACGGGCTTGTTTGGATTCGGTGAAAACTATCTTTATACTGTCGAGTCCTTCATAAGCCTCTTCAAAAGGTTATCCACAGATGGGATCATCAGCATGAGCTTTTATCTGCTGCCCCCTCCGAGACAGGAATTGCGTATATTGGCAACCTGGATCGAAGCCCTTGAAAGAGCAGATAAAAATCCTGCCTTACATATCATTGCTATCCGCAGCTGGGGGACGATCAGTTTCTTTGTAAAAAAGAGCCCTTTCACACGGTCAGACATACAGAAGCTGAAGGACTTTGCAGGCAAACTCCGGTTTGACCTTGTGCACTATCCTGGAATAAGAGCCAACGAGGCCAACATCTACAACATGTTTGAAAAACCTTTATACTATGAATACTGTCTGAATTTACTCACTCCTGATCGGAGAGAAGATTTCACCGATACATATCTATTCCAGATCAAGCCCGTCTCGGACGAACGTCCTTTCTTCTATAACTTCTTCAAACTCAGCAAACTCAAAGCTACATTTCAATCGCTCGGCCAGAAACTCTTGCCCTTCTTCCAGGGTGAGTTCCTGCTGCCCCTGATCCTTTTTCAAGCTTTTGCAGTAGCGTTTATCCTGATTATCCTGCCACTCCTCTCTGCCCTGAGAGAGAAGAAAAACTTGGGTCAAACACAAGGGATCTCTCCAAATGTGTTCTTTTATTTCAGTCTGATCGGTATGGCATTCATGTTCGTGGAGATCACGCTGATCCAGAAATTCATCCTCTACCTGGGACATCCTCTCTATTCATTCAGCGTCATCTTGTTCTCACTCCTTCTCTCTTCTGGACTGGGCAGCTTGCTCTCAAAAAAAATTCTTGGTGAGAATATTATTAAGAATCTCCGATGGTGTTTTATCTTTTGCAGCGTGTTAATATTCGCGTCCTTTTTTATTTTCCCCACTATTCATGAGAATCTCATCGGAGTCCGCATCGGATACAGGATCTTGCTGACTTTCCTATCCATTTTCCCTGTGGGCTTTCTCATGGGATTTCCTTTTCCTTCGGGAATTCGGCTCCTTGATCAAACCGGGAAAAAATGGATCCCGTGGGCATGGGCCATCAATGCCTTCTCTTCCGTCATCAATTCTGTTGTCGCATTGCTGATCGCGTTTACAGGAGGGTACAGTCTTGTGCTTTTTCTTGCAGGAGCCGGGTATCTTATCGCGCCCCTCTTTCTAAACTTCTCCCCAAAAACAAAATCCGCAAAGGTTGAAGCTCGCGGATTGAAAAGTAGCTAACAACGAGACTTTCCATTTGTGATAGTTTGAGTCAGAGGAGACGGGTTGAGCGACATCGGAAGATTTATCGTTTTTGGGCTTTTCCAGTCATAGGGACAAAACGAACACCAAGAACATGTTTGACTTCTGGTTTTCCCTTCACTTTTGTCACAAGAGCTAAAGTCTGATAGTAAAGAGTACTGCCCAACGGGATGATCAGCTTTCCCCCCTCTTTCAATTGATTCAGTAGGGGTGGAGGAATATGATTCGCTGCACACGTCACAATAATGGCGTCGAATGGAGCATGTTCTTCCCATCCAAAATAGCCATCCCCATGCTTAACCTGAACGGACTTGTAATCCAAGTCCTGAAGTGTTGCAGAGGCTTTTTTGGCCAAGTTCTCCTTGATCTCTATGGAGTAGACCTCCTCTGTGAGCTGGGCGAGGACTGCAGCCTGATAACCAGACCCTGTCCCGATCTCCAAAACCTTCTCGCCTCGCTTAAGATCGATATATTGGGTCATCAGCGCAACGATGTAAGGCTGGGATATTGTCTGTCCCTCATCGATGGGGAGGGGATGGTCGGCATAGGCTTGATTGCGGTATCGACTGTCAACAAACAGATGCCTAGGGACCGTCTTCATGGCATCGAGGACCTTTTGTTCTGTGATACCCCGAGAGGCAAGCTGTCTTTGAACCATTTCGTTTCTTTTTTGCGTGTATCTGTCCTCCTCGGAATTCAAAACCACGCCTGATCCCAACACAAAAAGGGCTACTAAAAAACACATCCATACTTTTTCAATCAATGCCATATCCCTCTCCCATCTGATCGCCTTTCTAACCTGAACTATCCAGGCAATATATATAATAATAT
>JAGLRY010000112.1 GCA_023135995.1 Candidatus Aminicenantota bacterium
TTGCCAATAAATTCGAACATGAAACGCTCATCGGTGATTTTGATGAGATGTATCAGATTACTCTCAGAGAACGTGGCCGATTTTTTGCCAACCAATGGTACTGGAGACAAGTTTTCAGAGCTATGCCCGCTTTCTCTATCAATACAATCTACTGGAGCTTTTACATGTTTAGAAATTATCTGAAAGTCGGATTGCGGACAGTAAAAAGGCAAAAAATTTACTCCTTCATAAATATTCTAGGGCTTGCCATCGGGATGGCTTGCTGTCTTATGATATATCTCTACGTCTCCTATGAAATGGACTATGACAAATTCTATCCCGATTTTTCCCGCATTTATCGTGTTGCGACAGACAATCGACTTCAGTCGAGATCACATGTGTGGGCACTTTCACCTGCGCCCTTAGCGCCCGTACTGAAAGAAGGCTTTCCCCAAATCGAACACGTTGCTCGGATTATGAGAAGGGAACGCGGTGTTGTTGAAAAGGATGAACAATTGTCCTTTGTAGATCGGATCATCTATGCGGATGCAGAGGTATTCCGCTTATTCGGCATCCCATTCTTGATCGGAGAACCTTCTTCTGTTCTCCTCAGGCCACATACAATGGTCATCACGCAAAGTTTTGCAGGTATTCATTTTGAACATAACAATCCTATCGGTCAGACGCTCACCATCGATAGTACTGAATATGAAATAACCGGTGTTGTGCCAGACCCGCCATCCAACACGCATCTTAAGTATAACATCATAATGACCATTGATGATCTGGCCGATGATTACCATATGGCCAGTTGGAGTCATATGTATCTCTACACGTATATAAAGTTGAAAAAGGGCGTAGATCCGAGTGGATTTGAGGAGAAGGTTCGACATGTCGCCGACCCTCACACCAAGAGTCAGATTGGAGAAGGGGGAATGAGACAGGAGTATTTTCTTCAACCGGTGGGAGATATCCACTTGCACTCTCGTTTGATTGCCGAATCTGGCCGGCCTGGAAATCCACTTTATCTTTATATATTCTCTGCGGTCGGCTTAGTCATACTCCTGCTCGCGTGCATCAATTTCATGAATCTAGCCACAGCTCGGTCCACAAACAGAGCCAAGGAAGTGGGGATGCGCAAGGTCATCGGTGCCCACCGCAATCAACTGATCAGTCAATTCCTCGGTGAGTCATTGCTCACAGCTTTTTTTGCCCTTGTTCTTTCCCTTCTGATAGCTGAGATCCTGAGGCCATTTTTTAACGAGCTTTCCGGAAAAGAGTTCCTGTTCACCGATTTTTTTCAGCCAGGATTGATTTCCCTTCTGATCGGTTTGGCGCTTTTTGTGGGACTTGCCGCTGGAAGTTATCCTGCTATACTCCTCTCGGCATTCAAACCTGTCACGATTCTTAGGGGTTTTTCACACGCAGGAACACGGAGTGCGATAATGCGAAAGATACTTGTTATCTTTCAGTTCGCTGTGTCTGTTTTTCTTATCATTTGTACGTTTGTCATATATATGCAGATAGGCTTTATGAAGGATTCTCCCCTTGGTTTTGAAAAGGAGCAAAAGTTTGTGATTCCAGTCAGGGAAGACATCAGCATCAATTATGAGACTATTAAAAGCGAATTCCTGAACCACCCATCAGTTCTCCGAGCGACAGTGTCTTCGAGCATCCCAGGACGAGGGATACACATGCATGACTTTAGAATGACTGAAGGGGACAAAACAGAAAGATACTCTTTCCAACATCTCTATGTTGATCTTGATTTTCTTCAAACTTATGGAATCGAAATCATTGCTGGGAGGCCTTTCCAAAGACAGATGAGAACTGACGTCTCTGAAGCATTTATTGTTAACGAATCTGTCGTCAAAGTATTTGGCCTGGATTCCCCCCAGGAAGCACTGGGTAAAACGATCGATTGTGGCGATGTCCCTAAAAAGATCGTTGGCGTCATCAATGATTTTCATTTTTATGGATTGCATGGAACTATAGAACCTCTTGTGTTAGAGATAAAACCTTCCAAGTTCAGTTTTCTTACGCTGTCCGTGAATACAGTTAATCTTTCTGATACATTTCCATTCTTCGAAGAAAAATGGCGGAAACTGTTCCCAGCGCGTCCGTTTGAATATTTTTTTCTCGATGAGGACTTTAATCTCCAATATCAGAACGAAGAAAAAACAGGAAAGTTGTTTGCTGTCTTTACATTTCTGGGATTCTTAATTGCCTGCCTTGGTCTGTTTGGATTGGCCTCCTTCACCTCGGAGCAGCGGACAAAAGAAATCGGGATCCGAAAAGTATTGGGTGCTTCGGTCACAAAGATCGCAATGCTCTTGACTAAAGATTTTACGAAATGGGTTATAGTGGCAAGCTTGGTAGCCTGGCCAATGGCCTATTTGGCTACACAGAAATGGCTGCAGAATTTTGCCTTCCAAGCAGATATCAATTTCAGTGTTTTTATTTTAGCAACACTCACAGCATTGATCATCGCCCTTCTTACGGTCTCATATCAGGCCATGAAGGCGGCTGTGTCCAACCCAGTGGATGTGTTAAGGAACGAATAACAGCCTAAATTCGAGTTATTTCATCCACTTCATCGAGGTTTTAATATTTATTTTTATGAACCTGATGGCGATCTCGAATGAGATTTGATATCGTGAATCACAGTGCAGGGTTGGCACCAGTCACGTATTTTTTTCAAAAAGTCCTAAGCTTGAGGTATTTGCAATATATGTGTCAGCTGTACGATAAGGAAGTGACATACATATAAGATAATTCTTCTCCCCAGGAAATGGGAAACACTGTTCGATATCGGGCAGGGATTGTGTTGGAAACGTACACTGTTTTTCGGTCCATATTTGGATAATCCCGAGAGATCCAGATGGCACAATTTTTGCTCATATACAATCTATGGATGGAGTACAAACATGTTTCTGTGTAAGAAATTCGTTATCCTTCTGATCGTGGTTCTCATCGTTTTGATGATGTTCTTTGCTCCAATCTGAATTGTGAGCAAAGAGAAGGATAATCTAAAAAGACGATGATTATCTGCAAGAAATTTCTTGTCTTGCTGATCATTCTCCTGGTGCTCTTCTTTGTTTTTCTTACTCCCGTTTTCGCTCAGGAAAGCGGTGAGAAAGCCAAGGTCGTTCAATTATCCAGTAATATCTACAGAGTCACCTTTCCATACCAGCTGCAGACAAATATCGGAGTATCCGCGGGTAAAGATGGGATTCTTTTGGTCGATACCGGTTTTAAAGAAACAGCGATGGAGTTGAAAGCCACTGTTCAGGGCCTCTGCAAGGGAAAAATTAAATACGTCATCAACACGCATCTTCATGGAGATCACGTGGGAGGCAATGTCGTCTGCGCCAAAAATGCTACACTGATCAATGGACACAATTTGGACCAATGCATGTCCTATGGTGTGATATTCCCTGGAAATGGCGAACTTGAAGGAGAAGCGGGGAATGGTTTTGACACATACTACTCTCTGAATTTTAACGGGGAAAAAATTCAGATCATCCCGTATCCAGGAGTGCACTCCGATACGGATCTGATCGTCTATTTTTCTTCCTCTGGTGTCGCTCACATGGGCGATCTGCTCCTTACACAATCGTTTCCTGCTGTTGGCTCAAAAGTGAAGGAATACCTGAAATTTTTAAATAAAGTCATCACTGTGTTCCCCAAAGACACAAAATTTATCGGAGGTCATGGACACGACTTCACATTGGACGAAGTGAAACAATACAGGCAAATACTTCTAACGACCATAGAGAAAGTTAGAGCGGAAATGGAAAAAGGAAAAACCATAGAAGACATGAAGAAATCCAATATGCTCGAGGAGTGGGAATCCTGGGGAGAATTCCTGTCCTTCCTGAACACGGACTACTGGATTGAATCCATATACAAAAGCTATCACACCTCATGATTCCTGTGGTTCGTGGCCAACAGCGTCCATCAGCAAGAATCCCACAAACAAGTTTTCAAACACATCTGATGGAATTCCGCGGAGCTTGTATCGTCATGGCATAGGAATTGCATATTGATCGGCAAAACATGAATTGGCGCAGAGATACCCAGACAGAACATTCATATATGACATGCAGATGCAATTTATTTTACACCCAAAGCTACGCTGTTAATTTTTTTTACACTCCACTATTGTTTTTTCAATGTAAAGGAGGCAGGAATGAGTCGTGTTTTAAGCATGTTCGTCGTTGTTTTTGTGATGACTGGAATAGGCTTCCCAGATAATCCATCGATCCTCACGGATATTGATGGCAACACGTATAAAACTGTCAAAATCGGCGGTCAGATATGGATGATAGAGAACTTAAGAGTCACTCGCGATCCGGATGGAAATCCGATCACAAGCTATTGTTATGGAGATAAGGAGGATAATTGTACGAAATACGGACGCCTCTATCCCTTTGAAGAAGCCTTAAAGGCTTGTCCCAAGGGTTGGCATTTGCCCAGCAGAGCCGAATGTCAGGCACTCTTTGCATATCTCGGAGGGGAGGAGATTGCTGGTGGAAAACTCAAAGAGGGAGGCTCGTCCGGATTCGAAGCGCTGATTGCAGGAGGCAGATCCTACAGGGGTACATTTGACAGCCTCGGTGTATATGGATCTTTCTGGAGTTCGGAGGAAGAAAGTGAGAAGAAAGCCTGGCATTTCGGCGTGAACGTGAGGGATTCACGGGTAGGATGGTATCCAGGCTACAAAGCTGGCAGTGTTTCTGTGCGCTATATCAAGGACAAATAATCTCAATGAACCATAAAAAATGAACGGATAAGGAAAGAAATAGATGTCTAGATATCACAAATACTGTTTGATCCTGGTTTGTGTGGGCCTGTGTCTTGTTCCACTCAGCGCAGATGATGTCAGGGATAAATCGCATCAGCCTGAAAGAGTCATGGACCTTGTGGGAGTCAGGCCGGGCATGATTATCGGAGAAGTGGGAGCGGGGCATGGGTATTTCACATTCAAACTGTCGCAAAGAGTGGGGGAATCTGGAAAGATCTATGCGAATGACATTTCAAGAAGCGCTCTCCGATATCTCAGAGACCGATGTGAAAGAGAAGGCATCACCAATATAGAGACTGTTATCGGGGACGTGGAAGACCCGCTCTTGCCAAAAGATCTGGACATGGTTTTTATCGTGAATGCCTTCCATGATCTTGACAAGCCTGTGGAATTGCTCAATAACCTCTCCCTCAGCTTAAGACCTAATGCACAGGTCGTGATCCTTGATCGAGATCCTGGAAAAGTCAATCACTCCACCAACCATTTTCTCTCCCGAGAGGAGATTTTGGAAAAGATCGAGGAAAGTGTTTTTGAGCTGGAGCGCTTGGAGACCTTTCTTCCGCAGCATAATATTTACATCATTCGGATGAAGACTTAACGAGCATCAAATAAATAAAGACAGAGTACTGACTCATAAGTTCTCCAGATGAAAAATATCTCTTTTTTACCAGTAGAAAAAGCGGCAACGGGGATATATACTGGGTAGATGCACGATCGATACAAAATCTGAGACAAAAAAAATAAAATTAAGTGAAACACACAATAAAATCACTTACTGTTATTCTTTTCCTCTCGGTACTGTTTATTTCTGCAAATGCCATAGATATAAACAGCAGAGATACATTCCTAAAAAAAGGACCGTACGAGGGAGAATATTGGCCGACGTATGGCTGGAAAGGCTGTCGTCCCGAAGAAGTTGGAATGGATTCGGAACTCCTTTTGAGAGCGTATGATTATGTGGCGAATCCGGATGTCTACACACGAGGCTTGGTCATTATCCGGAAGGGATATATCGTTGGAGAAGCCTATTTCGGCAATTTTGATTTCTACTCCCGTCATCCCAGTTATTCTGTAGCAAAAAGCTTCATGAGCGCTCTGATCGGGATCGGAATCGATCGAAGAATGTTCGAGAGTGTAGAAGAGCCGATCTATTTTTACTATCCGGAACTGAATCAGAAGAAAGGTGTACGAGTGCGAAGCTATTATCTTGAGGAGCCGCCATCCTCAGGGGCGCAGCGGAGGATCACAATAGAGAACTTGTTGACCATGAGTTCAGGATTAGAGTGGAACGAGGACGATGCTAGCAATCTTGTTGCCAGCGATGTTGTACAGATGGCCCTTCAGAAAAATTATGTCCAGTATGTCTTGAGCAAACCGATCATTCATGAACCGGGTACGGTATGGAATTATTCCAGTGGTGATTCCATGCTCCTATCCGGACTTTTCAACAGGGTTTCGGGTGTTTCGGCCTACCAATTTGGATTGGAGAATCTCTTTATTCCCATAGGGATCCCCCATATTGTTTGGCAAAGTGACTCTGCCGGTCAAACCATCGGAGGTTGGGGGATTGAGGCCACAGTTAGAGAATACGCCAAATTCGGCTATCTGTATTCAAAGGGAGGAGAATGGGAAGACAGGCAGGTTGTTCCCAGAGGTTGGATTTATCAGTCTGTCCAACCGGTCTCGGAGAATGTGAATTATTATGGCTATTTATGGTGGCTGCGTCCTTCATTGGGTGGATCCGCGGGCTCCATAATTCCTGAAGATATGTTTTTCGCTTTGGGATTGTTCACGCAGCAGATCTTTGTGATCCCCTCAAAAGACCTTGTGATCGTTCGGATGGCTAATGATCTGGCCTCATATGAGTGGAACGAGGTTGATTTTCTTACTATCATATTGGAGTCGCTTCTAGACTGATGTGTCGATGCCCTTTAAATGCATTATTCCAACTCTATACATCAATTCCTGATCGTATTGTTCAGATGAAAAAAGGAGGTAATTTTATGAAGATTCATAAATCACTTTTAATCGGCTTATCCCTGATTTTGATCATTTTTCCTGTCTGGGCTAAGTCAACCGATGACATTCCAGTCCAGATCAAAAAAATAAGCCAGCGAGTCATCGTATTGAGCGAGACTTTCATGGAGAACAATGTGGTTGCAATTGCCTCAAAAAAAGGCTTGGTTGTTGTGGACACAACGGGAATCCCGAGCACCATGAAAAAGATGCGGCATTTGATTGAGAAAGAGTTTGGCCGGAAAGACTTTGCCTATGTCATCAACACGCATTACCACTGGGACCACACCTTTGGCAACCAGGTATTCCCCGATGCGGTCATCGTAGGCCACGAAAACTGTGTCGCTGGGATGCAAAGAGATAGAGACAATCTTCCCCGACGTGTAGAAAGCCTAAAGCGGAATATGGGAAGGCAGAAACAAAGACTCGAAGGACTTGATGCCAGCTCCGATGAATTCAAAAACATAAGTGCTGATATAGCCCTTTTGGACCTGGCCATTTCGGATTATGCGGGGGAATTTGGCTTTGATATTCCCGCTATCACTTTTAGCGATCGAATGACCTTGGATCTCGAGGATATGACACTAAAGATGTACTTTTTTGGGAGGGCCCATTCCGGGTCTGATATCCTCATTCACATTCCGGAGGAGGGGCTTTTACTTACAGGCGATCTTTTTCTGGATGGAAAATGGCTTCCGCTATTTGTCGGTCAGACTGAATTGGATATCCCAAGATGGATCGAGGTTCTTAACACAGTGCTGGATAGACATGATGAAGTGAAGCAAGTCATCCCCGGCCATCAGCATCTCTGGAGCCGGGAGCGACTGGCGATGTGGCGGGATTACATCGTGAATCTCTGGGAGGGAGTTCAAGCAGCTAAAGCCGAAGGACTCGATTTTGAGGAAGTGCAGAAGCGTTTTCCTTTAGAAGAACGGTATTATTACCTCAAGGATTTAGGACATACCGACACGGAACTATTACGATTTCAGGCAAGAAATGTCGAAGCCTTCTGGAGACAGCTCTTTGAATCGGCTGCCCAAGCGATGCAACAGGTTATAGAAGAATCGGGGATCCAGGCAGCTATTAAGAAATATCATAAGATGAAAGAGGATCAAAAAGCGAAATATTACTTTGGCGAGAATGATTTCAATGCCCTCGGATACAGGCTGATGGGTAGCGGAAAGATCGACGAAGCGATAGAAGTCTTTAAGCTGAACATTGATGCTTTCCCAGAGTCGTGGAACGTCTATGACAGCCTTGCAGAAGCATACATGACAAAAGGCGCAAATGATCTGGCCATCAAATACTATAAAAAATCGATCATACTCAATCCTGAAAATACCAACGCGAAAGAAATACTGAAAAGACTGGAGAAGAACAAATGATTTTTCTTAAAAAACTTTACTGTCATGCAATTCTATTAATTGTTTTCAGTTTGATTCTGATTGCAGGTGACGTTCCCAAAGCTAAAGAAGGCATAAAACAGCCCGTGAAATTCACCATTCTATATGACAACTATCTCCACAAGGAGGGGACCAAGACGGATTGGGGTTTTTCTTGTCTTATTGAGGGCACCGAAAAGACGATTCTATTCGACACGGGAACTCAGCCAAATATCTTAATGTACAATGTCAAAACGATGAATGTCGACTTAAAGAAAGTGGAGCAAATCGTCATCTCCCATGACCATGGAGACCACACAGGAGGACTTTCTGATGTACTCAAGATAAATCCTAACGTCTCCGTGTATCTGCCGGTTTCTTTTCCCTATGAGTTTGTGCGAAAAGTAGAAATGTTTAAGGCGAATGTAGTGAGTGTGAAAGATCCGGTAGAGATCTGTGAAAATGTCTTTCTCACCGGTGAGATGGGAGTGCAGATCAAAGAACAATCCCTGATCATCAACACACAGAAAGGGCTTGTAATCGTAACGGGATGTTCCCACCAGGGAATCGTGAATATTCTCAAACGGGCCAAGGAAATTATAGATAAACCGATTTATCTCGTATTCGGTGGTTTCCACCTCGGAGGAACGTCGGACAAAACGCTGCAAAAAATTATCCAGAGCTTCAAGGAGCTGGGCGTCGAAAAATGCGGTGCGACCCACTGTACGGGCGATAAGGCCATCAGTATGTTTAGAGAGGCCTATGGCGAGAATTATATGCCCATGGGGACAGGGAAAGTTTTTGAAATCCCCGATGAAAACGAGTGATTAGTCATGAGAAAGTATCACCATCTGGGCATTCCTTCTGATATCAAAAGCGAGGGGGAGACCTACCTGGAAGAGTATAAAATGTATATCTCAGGATATGAGACAAGCCCCTACGGAGTGGAGTGGATGCGGTTTGAGCCGGATAGTCCATTGCCCGAGCTAGTTAAAACAGTACCCCATGTGGCCTTTGAAGTTGAAGACCTCGTTGCTGAACTCGAAGGCAAAGAAGTACTCATTGAACCGAACAGCCCGTCCAAAGGAGTCACAGTTGCATTTATTGTGGACAATGGAGCTCCCATCGAATTCATCCAGTTCGATAAATAACCTGAATTATTCATAAAAGCTGCCGATACTTTCCTTCATAAAACCTTCTATATTTCATATTATCGGCATCTTTTCCCTTACAGGCGAGCTGATCTTACAGCATTTGCTTCGTTGTAGCCCGGGTTAGGTTGGGTCGGCTCGCGGTAGTTCACTACCGACCCGACCTAAC
>JAGLRY010000113.1 GCA_023135995.1 Candidatus Aminicenantota bacterium
TCTTTGCTAATCTTTTTTGACAACTCTTCTTTTTCTATGCTATAAGGCGTAAGCTTCTCAATGAAGCATAGAGCATGGAAAAATTCGTATGAAATGATTTTGTTGAGGTCAAATGAAATTTAGAGGAAATCTATTCATCGTATTTTTGGGGATTGCTTGCGCTTTTTTACTTTTCTCGTGTCAACAAGAAGAATCTGTTCAAGCGGATGAAGTCAAACCTGAAATGTCCAAAGAAGAGCTGGATGCTGATGTCCCGGCCTTGGACGATTTGCACGGAGTTGTTTACCCTCTCTGGCATGATGCGTATCCGGAAAAGGATTATGCACTGATCAAGGAATTGCTGCCAGAAGCGGATTCTCTAACTCGACAACTGGATGAGGCAGAGTTGCCTGGGATCTTACGCGACAAAAAACCGGAATGGGAGAAAGGAAAAGAGAATCTTAAAAACTCTCTTCAGGCGTTGCACCGCGCCGTGGATGAAAACAATCAGGATGACATGCTTACTCAAGTCGAGGCTTTTCACTCGGCATTTGAAAGGCTGGCCCGCATCATCCGCCCTGTGGTCCCAGAGTTAGAGGCCTTTCATCAAGAGATGTATAAACTCTACCACTATTACATGCCCAACTATGAGCTTGACAACATACGATTGGCCGTGACAGCAATGCAAGAGAAATTAATGCCCTTGAAGGAAGTCCAGTTGCCCCAACGTCTTGCTGAGAGGCAGGGACAGTTCGACATTGTCGTCCAGGAACTTGAGCTCTCTCTCAACAGTTTGACTGAAGCGGTTAAAAATGATGACGAGGAATTGATAAAGGAGGCGGTGGAGAACGTTCACACGGCCTATCAAAAAGCAGAAGCAGTATTTGGCTGATCCACAGCGCATTTCGCCTGTGGAGTAATTTTGAATTACGCCGGTGCCTGTGTTAAAGGGCATGGCATCGGATAGAAGGTACTGTGCCGGCTGATCTGGGAGAGCAAAAAACAGTAATACAGGCTCGACATTACTGGGTCTGGGGCCTACCTTTATTTATCCTGGTTTTGTCCGTATTCATTTATCTCTCCGATTCCAATTTATCCCTTTTTTTCACGATAAACAGCTTATCCGGCTACACAGGAGATTTGTTGTGGGTTGCTCTCACGTTTTTCTCTGATGGGCTAGTGTCATTCATCATTCTTCTTCCATGGATTGAAAGAAAGCCCCGGCTCATTTGGGCTGTTCTTCTTGCGGCGATTTTATTCACCATTTTCGGCCAGGGAATCAAACGAGTGGTGGATGTGGCGAGGCCACCTCAAGTATTGTCTCCAGATGTTTTCCATCTGATCGGCCCTGATTGGGGACAACATGCGTTCCCCTCCGGGCATGCAGCCATGATATTCATGCTGGCTGGTGCCTTTGTATTCACTATTTCCAGAACATGGGTACGATGGCTCTTGGTTGTGTTTGCCTCATTGATCGCTCTC
Source organism: Candidatus Aminicenantota bacterium (assembly GCA_023135995.1). Taxonomy (GTDB): domain Bacteria; phylum Acidobacteriota; class Aminicenantia; order Aminicenantales; family Aminicenantaceae; genus WTAW01. The sequence goes on from JAGLRY010000113.1 coordinate 1,462, forward strand.
TCTCGAGTGGTTGTGGGCGTGCATTGGCCTTTAGATATTCTCGCTGGTGCCGCTACCGGTTGGGTGGGTGTTTGGATCGGCCTCCTCCTCTCAAAATATTCCAAATGGGGTTGGAAAGGGATCGGACGAAAAGTTCTAGGGGCTATTCTACTTATTGCCTGCGTCGTTCTCTTTTTTGTTGATTACACAGGATACCAAGGGATTATGGGTCTTCAGCGCGTATTAGCCGTCGTCTTCTTAACAATCGGTATGAACGAATACCTCAAGATCTATGGCTTCAATTTTCCGGATTGGGTGAGGGGAAAAAAACAGAATCAAAATAGCCATTGAAAAAAGATTTTTTTTAGATATGATGATTGAAGACACGATCTCCGGATCTTTCCATCATGATATCCAATTTTCTATCGAAGGAGAAGTGAAACCAAAATGAAAAAACTATCGGCAATCTTTTTTTGTTTGTGTTTGATATTTTTTTGCGGAGGATGTGGCAAGACTTATGAGGGCCCCCCAGCTGACCTTGTTATCAAAAATGCCAAGATCATCACCATCGATAAAGACAATCCTCGAGCTGAAGCTTTGGCAGTGAGAGATGAATTTATCATCGCTGTCACGACGAACGATAAAGTCGATCAGTATATCGAAGAAGGGACGACCACTGTGATCGATGCCAAAGGTCGCTTAGTCGTACCCGGTTTGAATGATGCACACATCCATTTCATGGGGGGAGGTCAGTCCATGATGCAACTGGATTTTCGTTATGTTCACGATGTTCAAACGATCCAGCAGATGGTGGCTGAGAAAGTGGAGCATGCCAAACCGGGTGAACTGATCAGAGGTAGAGGCTGGGAACACGAGACATTCCCGGACAAAAAATGGCCGACAAAAGAAATTCTCGATGCTGTGGCTTCCAATAATCCTGTGGTTTTGAGCCGGGCAGACGGCCATTCTTCCTGGGTCAATAGTTATGTTCTCAAGATGTCCGGGATCACGAAGGACACGAAGAGCCCTCCCAACGGAACTGTCGTTAAGGACCCCGTTACAGGAGAGCCGACCGGAATCTTAAAAGAGGGCGCTACGCGCCTCTTAAAAGTGAGGAGTTCTGTTAAGCTCACGCCGGAAGAAAGCGAAAAGAGATCGGATGAAGCTTTGGAGTTAGCCCTCGCTGAAGCAAGGCGGACAGGTGTTACAAGCATACAACAGCTTAACGGACAATATAAGCGGTTCCAGAGATTCAAGGACGAAGGTAAGCTCACCTGCCGCGTGACTTTCAACATGGCTATTCCTCGTGATGATGTGGAGGAAAGATTAAAGAAACTGGATGAGCTTCGTAAAGAGTATCCTCCCAAGGATAACTGGATCCGGTTTGGGTATCTCAAGGTGTTTATCGATGGGACATTGGGTTCGGGCACTGCCCTGATGTTCGAGCCGTTTGAAGATGATCCCAGCACTAGTGGTTTGCCCATGATGCCCTACGAAAAATATGAAGAACTTATTGTTGCGGCAGACGCCATGGGTTTTCAGACGGGAACACATGCCATCGGAACAAAAGGAAACCATTGGGTCCTCAATGCGGTTGAGAAGGCGATGGAGGTCAATGGGCGAAGAGACCACAGGCACCGGAGCGAGCACGCACAGATCCTTATATCGGATGACATCCCTCGATTTGCAGAGTTTGGAGTCATTGCTTCCATGCAGCCAACACACTGCATCACGGATAAACGGTTTGCTGAAAAAAGGATTGGCTTCGAACGTTGTAAGGGTGCATATGCATGGCAGCGATTGCTTGATGCTGGAGTGAATGTTGCATTCGGTACGGATTGGCCTGTAGAACCCATCGATCCCCTGGAAGGGCTTTACGCGGCGGTCACAAGAAAGGACCGTGCGGGAGAGGAAGGCGAGGGATGGTTTCCCGATCAAAAACTCAGCAAGGAAAAAGCGATAGAGCTCTATACCTGGGGTGCTGCTTATGCGGAGTTTATGGAAGACCGCAAAGGGAAGATCAAGGTTGGCTACCTCGGGGATATGGTGATTTTCAATAATGATCTGATGACGATTCCTCCTGAAGAGATCATGTCCTCCAAAGTAGACTACACAATCGTCGGAGGGAATGTAGTCTTCCAGAGAGAAGGAATAGACTGAATCTAGCGGATCCTTTGGGGGCGGTTCATATTCCTTTCCTGCTCTCCTTATTAACGCCCATCACAGACTCACTTTTGCCTAGTACATTATGGGGCCATATTAGAGGCTCTTTTCGGATATCATGAAAAATCCCAGTTCCACTCCCGAACCTTCACCGAAGCTTCTCAGACAGCTGGGCCTGTTTGACTCGATGATGATGATGATGGGCATCGTGATCGGGTCGGGAATATTCCTCACGACAGGAATTATGGCTAAGTCTATCCCCTCGGCCGGCTTGATCTTGCTTGCCTGGCTAATCGGCGGTTTGTTGATCTTCGCCGGGGCTCTTACCTATGCGGAATTGGGTGCTGCCATGCCCGACGCAGGAGGCCAGTATGTCTATCTCAGAGAGGCCTACGGTCCTCTCTTTGGCTTTCTTTTTGGCTGGAAGCTCTTCCTGGTCAACATGACAGGCTCCATCGCCGCCTTGGGAGTCGCCTTTGCTATGTATTTCGGCTACTTTTTTCCGTCTCTCTCTACCCAGAGGGAATTATTCGGAACGATGATTACTGTATTCGGTAAAAGCTTTACTTATTCTGTTTCTGCGGGTCAAACTGTCGCTGTCTTGATCATACTCATCTTCTCTCTGTTTAATTACGTCGGTGTCGTCTTTGGCAAGACGATTCAGAATGTCTTTACGGTTATAAAGATCGTGACCATGTTGGGCATCATTGTGTTTGGATTGACTCTTGGCATGAGGAATCCCATAGACTTTTCGCTGAATCCATCAAGCCTGAGTCTCACGCACATCCTCATGGGTTTTGGTGTAGCCCTTATTGCGGTCTCTTGGGCTTTTGATGGCTGGAACAACATCAATTACGTAGCCGGTGAGATAAAAAAGCCTCATAGAAATCTTCCGCTGGCTTTGCTCATTGGCACAGCTGGTATCACCTTCCTCTATATCCTCATGAACCTTGTCTATTTTTATGCCCTTCCGATCCCGGAGATGACAGGTGTTGTCCGCGTGGCAGAAAAATCAGCGACAGCACTATTCGGGACTAAGGCTGCGGATCTTGTTTCTGTTGTTGTGATTTTATCTATATTAGGGGCGATGAATGGCGCCATTTTTGCGGGAGCGCGTGTTTACTACGCCATGGCCAAAGACAGGCTTTTTTTCCATCGAGTGGGACGCCTGCACCCGCGTTTTCGGACGCCCGCTTTTGCCATTCTCATCCAGGCGATCTGGTCGTGTATTCTGGCTTTGACTGGGACGTTCGAACAGCTGTTCACCTATGCCATGTTTATCGGTGTGTTGTTCTGGGTCATAGCTGCGGGAGCGGTCTTCACACTCCGGAAGAAATACCCGGATCTGCCGCGACCATACAAAACTTGGGGATATCCTGCTGTTCCGCTCATATTTATCCTAGCACTCTCAGTCGTTCTCTTGAACGCATTGATCGAAAAGCCAGTGGAATCTTTGATCGGCCTGACCTTTACTGCTGTTGGAATTCCCATTTATTATATTTGGAAGAGAAGGACGAGGCTCAACGAGCAGGATATTTTGAAATACCAGAAAGGAGACAGAGGAAATGCTCAAGAATGAGGGGGGAAAACTTACCAGAGTTACGATTTGCACTCCCGGGAAGGAATATTTCAGCGTTGCGGATCTCAAATCCCATAACATTACAGAAATCCCAAATGCCGGGAGGACTCTAGAGCAATTCACACTTCTAAAATCCATCATTGAAAAGGTCGGATGTGAGGTAATCGATATTCCCGAGCTCTCTGGACATCCAAATTCGGTTTTTACCCGTGATGTCTCTTTGGTGACGCCGCAGGGATATGTCAAATTGAGGATGGGGTTGGAGTCACGGAGGGGAGAGGAAGAGTGGATGGCCGGAAGCCTGGAGTCGTTAGGGGAGCCATGTGTGGGAGAGATTAGGGCTCCAGGTACGGTTGAGGGAGGAGACATCATACTGGCAGGAAAGGTCGCTTTTGTCGGGCATTCTCAGAGGACAAACACAGAGGGCGTAACTCAGATCTCCAAATTCCTCAAAAATATGGACTACGAAGTGAGAATCCAGCGCATGGATTTTCGTTATCTACATCTGGGCGGTGCCATGAGCATGATAGGTTTACGAAGGATTCTCTGCTGCCGCGGTGTCTTTCCGGATAGTTTTTTCGAAGGATTTGATACGGTGGAAGTCCCCCACAGAGGGCCTTCAACGGGAAATGTGATCTGTTTGCGCGAAAACGAGGTCATCGCCAATATCGCTGAGAATGCCGAAGCCATCAGAGAACTTGAAAAAAAGGGTGTTAAGGTACATGCCATAGATCTATCCGAATTCCGAAAGGGAACAGGAGGTCCCACATGCCTCATTTTGCCTATTGAAAGAATTTGAACGACGTGTTATATAGATATATACAGTGGGGTTTGATGGAGATGATGTGAGCTGTCCCGAAATGACAGCATGGGATCCCCGACCCCTTTGAGGAGATCACATTTTTTAGATAGAGGAGCGTGGGCGATGAACGAGAAACGCAAAGAAAGAAGACTCAATGAAGAAAACAAGGTAACGATATCTGTTTTCTCCAAGGATAAATCGATACACGCCAAGGGCAACTTTTTTGCCTTGACAAAGGATATCTCTCTCAATGGCCTTAAGATCCACACAGATGTGAAGCTTGACATCGATACAGTGTTAAAAATCGAGATCGCACTGGCAAAAAGCAAAAAATTGATCAGTGTTATCGGAAGAGTCAAATGGGTGGCTCAGCTTTATGACGGTGAGGTTTTCGAAACAGGCGTCGAATTTGTAGATACTCCTCCTGATCGAGTTTTGAGCCTTCTCGATCATCTCTACGGAGAAAAGAAAAACAACTAACGAACTATAACTCTTTCAGTGCATTAGCGATTCGTGTCAAGCCTTCTTCCAACAGTTTGCGCGGACAGCCGATATTCATCCTCTGAAATCCTTCTCCCCCTCCTCCAAACTTTGTGCCCTCATCAAGCCACACTTTGGCTTTATGGATGAGGAAATGTTTCATATCTTTATCCGAGAGTCCGAGTTTCCGAAAATCGAGCCAGGCCAGATAAGTGCCTTCTAGGGGAAAAACTGAGATTTGGGGGATGTGGTTTTTGAGGAAAGAGACAAGGAATTTATAGTTTCCCTGAAGGTAATCCAGTAAACGCAAAAGCCACTCTTCTCCATGATTGTATGCGGCTTCTGTGGCAATTTTTGCAAAGACGTTCGTCATCTCCAGACCGGCATTGTTGACCGTAGCATAAAACTGATCATAGAGTTTGCTGTTGGATATAATCGTGTTTGCCACTCCAAGGCCCGCAATGTTGAAGGTTTTTGTCGGGGCTGTACATGTGACAACGATGTCTGCAATTTCCTCAGACAGTGTCGCCGTTGGTGTGTGGACCTGTCCCTTCAAAACCAGATCTGCGTGAATCTCATCAGAGACGATGATGATGTTGTTGTCAAGACAGATTTCGGCAAGTCGTAACAATTCCTCTTTGGTCCACACTCTGCCCACAGGATTATGTGGACTGCAGAGAATGAGAAGGCGCGTTCTACTATCAATGGATTTCTTGAGCTGATCAAGATCCATGACATACCGTCCATTCTGGATCTGGAGTTGGTTATTGAAGAGCTGCCGCTTGTTATTCAGGATAGCGTATGAAAATGGGTGATAAACAGGCTGTTGGATAATAACTTTATCTCCGGGTTGTGTATAGGCCTGAATGATCAGATTCAATGCAACGATAACGCCAGGAGTAAACACGATCTTTTTCTTCTGAATGTCCCAATCGAATCTGCGCTGCATCCAGGATGCCAGAGCTGCATAATACGAACCTGTCCTTTCCGTGTAGCCAAAGATCCCGTGATCAACTCTTTCTCGAAGAGCTTCAACGACGGGAGGGGGAGAGGCGAAGTCCATATCAGCAACCCACATGGGCACCACATCGGGCACCCCGACAGCCTTTTCGCGACGATCCCATTTTGACGAAGATGTGCCGTGGCGGTCTATAATAGTGTCGAAGTCGTAATCCATGGTCACTCCTTACCATCCATAAATAACCTGAATTATTCATAAAAGCTGCTGACAAATTTATATTCTAAAAACATTCAATATCTTATTGTCAGCATCTTTTACCCTTCGGGCGAGCTGATCTCACTACAAAG